>JAEEJJ010000020.1 GCA_016281805.1 Clostridiales bacterium | reverse complement strand
TCTGCTGACAGATCGGACTGCGACGCATACCGTTCGAGAAATGCGTCAATATGTTCTTCGTCTTCGGTCTCTGCCATCATTTCTATGCAGAGACAGCGCAAATCGGGTTTTCGGCTCGTGTCAAGAAACGCTTCCGCGGTCTTCCGAACCTCCGGCAAAATCGCAGGATCCCGGTATCGTCCGTCGTTTCCTTCGCCCCAGAAACGCCACATTTCGAATAATCCGAGATAATCACGCCGGATTTCACGTATCGTCTCGCAAATTTCTTCAGGATCAGATCCCCGGGTCAGACAGAGACGCCTGAGCCGGTCGAAGCATATGTGCGCACTTCTATTCTTTTCCTCCTCCGGAACGCCAAGAAGTTCGTCGACAGAGACGGAAAAGAGAGCGGAAAGAATCGGCAGGAGTTCCATATCCGGGTATGTCGAACCAACCTCCCAACGACTAACGGTTTGGCTGGTGGTACCAAGACGATCCGCAAGATCATCTTGTGTCCAGTCTTTTGCACGCCTAAGGCGACGGATGTTTTCACCAAGATTCAGTTTCATGATTTACTCCTTTTTTCGTTCTTATTTTTCAGGCTGACTTTATTATATCAGATTTTCAAATTTTATGGAAGAGCACAAATTGTGAGAACAAATCTCGGTTTGAGTGATTTTTTGCGCGATTGCCGAAAAACTATTTCCGTCAGATGAAAGCTGACTCACGAGAAGCCGGAAGAGTGCCAAAACCGATCTAAAACGGCCGCACAACACATGTTGAGCGGTCTAAATAGATCGTCCACTGAATATCGGCGTTTTTCGCCGGTTTTCTTCGTTTTTCACCGTTTTTCCCGCTTTTTCAAATTTCGGAAAAACGGTGAGTTTCATAGATCGGTCGGGTCATTTCCGGCACCGTGATAGGATACGAACCTTTTTCGCACAGTCCTGACACATCCGGTCAAGACTGTCAAATACCACATTTTGCGTCTCTACCCCTACCCGCTTAGCCAAACAATTTAAATCCTGATATATTCTTTCAGCCGACTGAACTAAAAACTCAGCCGGCTTTTTATTGCCAAAATTGAAAGGAGACGAAATATGCTATTCAAACTTCAACCCTGGTCCGGTAATGAACGCCTGTACTTCTACCGCCAGTCGCAACAGCTCGCAGGACAGACCGGACAGATCGGATAATTCAAAGCCATTCCCGCATCTGCTTCATAAGAACCTCTCTGAAAAGCATCGATGTAGTCTAAAAGTATCAAGGATGGTATATCCAAAATTCTTCTATTGACAAATTTTTGAATATATATTATAATATTTTTGTAAATAACTAATAATCAACTGAATAGGGAGGTAATTATGATAGCAATCATGACAAAACGGAGATTTGCGGTGATAATACTGTTTGTTCTGTTCCTTTTCAGTCTTTTTGGTTGTGAAGGCAATAGATCCGAAGGTCTTCAGGACGATACTGTTGGTGGACGGACAGAGTCCGTAAACGGTATTGAAATACAAAACGTACCGACGGATTCTGCAATCCCGGAAGATGTAATGAATATTATCCGCTATTATTTTGCCGTAAGAAGGCAGTCATTGTCGGACGCCTTTAATCTTGACAACAACAGTAATACACTGCTGGCAAAAGATAACAGTATAAAAGAAAAAATAAACAAAAACATACTGAAAAGAGAAGACGAAAGAATATACGAAGTTCAGAGATACTATGTTTTAGGAAGCGGGACTGATTATTACGCAGGGTGCGACCTCGATTATCACTGTGACTATTATGATCACTACACTAAAGATGATAAACTCTATGTTGTTGTAACGGAATTTATAATCTTTACCGAAGACGAGGGGATTATTGCGACATCAGACGGAATAGGTCATACGATGGAATTCATAAATGACGGCGATTCGTATTATTTTAATAACGATTCCTATACTGACGCAGACATCACAGGAACAAAGGTCGATGAAAACGGAACAGTTACAAAAGGATTGCTTTATCCGGAAATCGATCTGAAGGCCGTTATATCCGCTGCTGAAAAAAATGTCCTATATGAATATACAGACGGTGTCCTGTATCTGACTTCAGGTGTGTTTGACAGAGATTTCTTCCGTGATTTCGAGCATAGAACTGAAACGGTGTCAATAATCGCGGAAGACGGTGTCCGTTTTGTTGATATTATGGGAGGCGCATTTCATGAGTACGAAAACTGTGAGAATATAGATTTCTCTCATGCAGACTCTTCAAGCCTGACAAGTCTCGGAGGATTATTCGAGCGATGCGGCAAACTGACAAATGTCAATCTGTCAGGATGGGATACATCAAACGTTACAACCATGGCAAGTATGTTCAACCAGTGCACCAGTTTAAAATCTGTTGATCTATCGGGGTTTGACACATCAAATGTTACCGATATGCAAAGTATGTTTATGAAATGTCGAAGTCTGGAAAGTCTCGATCTTTCCGGATTTGATACTTCAAATACGGTTAATATGGAATTTATGTTTAGTGATTGTACCAGCTTGACGGATCTCGACATTTCCGGCTTTGATACATCAAAGGTTGTTAATATGACAGGTATGTTTACGAGGTGCGAAGGCCTGACAGTTCTGCCTGATTGGTATACAGATATTACGGGATGATAGCCCCGTTGCCCGATTTCTTAAAGATGAGAACGAATATGAGAATCAGCTATAATAAGATTCGTCATATGCTGAGTGAAAGAAATACGACAACCCGATCTAAATCGGCCGCGCAGCACATTTGACCGCCTGTAGCGAGGGAATTTTTCCCGTTACAGGCGGTTTTTTACTGTTTCTCTGCTTTTTCCGCGGCGATTTTTGCTTTGACTTCGGCGATTATCTCAGCCAGCTTTTCCTCGCAATCTTCCCGCGTATGCGCGTAAATGTTGAAACTTTTGAGCATCAACGCGCTCCGTTTCGGCGAAGGACTGATACTGCTTGCAAGCAGAAAAGCGCTGACTGAGTTCCTGAAAAGACAAACAGTCCGCTATGCTGCCCGACGACGGCGAATGGCACGGATTCAGAGCGGACGTTGACGATACGTCGCTGTTCTTCAGAGTAAAGCCTTCGCCGGGCGATTATGACGTCTGCTGCCGGGCATACAAAAAAGACTGGCTCGACGATCATATGCAGAAAGCCGAAAAAGGAATACGATTTATCGACAGCAACTACAACGACAGATTCACGATTCCCGACGGAGGAAAGATAAGGATCAGTTTTGTCTTTGAATTGTTTCATGGTTTTTACCTCCCGTCGGTCTCTCCCGACTGTCTGAATTTTTAGTTTGTTTTGTCGATCACACGCTGTCATTTGTTTGGCTTTTCAGCCGGATACCCTCATAGGCGTCCCTCCTTTTTGATTTTGTGCATAAGAAAAGACCGGCGGTTTCCCGCCGATCTTGTCCTCGCTATGTAAAAAGTGTGTGCAGTTATCAAAAATTGTAGTTTATGATTATTCCGTCATTTTCTGCCGACAAGCAAGGCGGAGTCGGACAACGCCATCCACTTTGCTTCAAACGGGGTCATGAATCTGCCGGACGTCGTGTCGATCAAAACAACTTTTTCATAACCCATATCCTTCAGCTTTTTGACAAACGCCTGCATATCGCCGTATTTCGATTTGGAGAATATATCATGCAGCGCGAACGTGCCGCCTTTTTTAAGTGTGCGCAGCGTTTCAAGCAGGATCGCCTGACGGTC
>JAEEJJ010000019.1 GCA_016281805.1 Clostridiales bacterium | reverse complement strand
TTATTTCCAGGATTTCACGATACTGCTTCAAGGGTCGGATAGTTCTGTAAGGTTTGTGTATATAAGTATGCACAAGATTATTCTTTTTGCAATTCTGACGCTTATCATCGTACTGTTCAAAAACGGGAGCGTAACCGATATTGTCACCGGAATAGTCACTTTTTCAGTATCCGTACTGACTGTATTCGGAATGAAGGCGACGATGAACATGATAGCGTCCGGAATGAATAAAACGGAGCCGGCTGCGTGCTATACGATTCTCGGAGTCTTCATTTTGATCAATATTTGTGTGTATCTGCTGGTAAATCGTGTAAAAAAACTTGAAAAGCAGAAATATGATCTTGAATTGCTGAAAGATCATTATGAGTATCAACAGAAAAAACATGCGGAATCAATAAGCATATGGAACAATATACGCAAGGTTCAGCATGATATAAAAAACCACCTTATAGCGATAAAAAGCGAACTTGACGAGGGCAGGACTGATGAGGCGATAAGATACGTCGACTCTTTGATTCCACAGACGGATAATTTGGGAAAACTAATGAAATCAGATAATAATGTTCTTGATTATCTTATTAATTCCAAGTTATGTACTCTTGAAAACACACAAGTCATCGTTTCCGGAGTTGTCGGAGATCTGTCCGGCATTTCGGATAAAGATATCGTTTCTATTTTCGGTAATATTCTTGACAATGCGGTCGAAGCGATAAAGAACATAAATAAACAGAACGAAAAACGTATTGAGCTACTGTTCAACAGACACGAAGATAACATGATCGTGATATGTAAAAATACGATTGAAAAATCAGTACTTAATGGAAACGGAGAGTTGAGGTCCACTAAATCCGACAATTCATCGCACGGATTTGGTCACGTTATCGTAGAAGAAACGATAAAAAAACTTGGCGGTATGATTAATTATTCGGAAGATGGCGATATGTTTACAGTACAAATTATTCTGCCGATGAGAATATAATTAAGGAAGAGTGAAAGTAGTATTGGCGTCAGCAATTGCACCGCATAAAACAATGAAATAGAGATTTTACAGTTAGGTGGTGTCGGTTAAAACCGACACCACTCTTTTTAACACGCACAAAATCGTGCGTGTTACGGTTTTGCGAAAAAAAGTTTTGCAAAAACTATTGGCAAAAGAACATCTGTTCGCTATAATATGAAGTGCGAACATTCGTTCGGAATAACTGTCGGAGAGGAGATGGTCGATTGTAATACTTGTTTTTGTTTCCGCTTATGCCGAAACCGTTCCTTGAAAAGTGAAGAGCCGTTCTATCCGCCGTAGCGTGACGGAGCGTCGTAGGAATGAACATACTCGTACATAGATTAAATCTATGAGAAAGGAGATGCAAAGATGCATTTAATTTTTGTTTTCATAATGAGATCCTTTCCTGATAGATTAAATTTTTCTTGATTCATAATATCAGTAATTTTTACCTATATTTACAATATCATACACTTACCTGTTTGTCAATATACTTTTTAAATTTAAAGACAACTTTCAATATGCTTTTAATACATTTTCCTTTTTGAGAATAACGGTGCGAAAGCGCCAGCTGCACGGAGTTTTAGCGCCACGTAAACGGAGTGAGAGCCACTTCTAAAAAATCAAAACATTGATAGAGTTTAAGCTACAATGAAAGTTATACATTCTCCAAATATCATTAAATCCGCTACAATTAATGGGGCTCTGCCCCAAACCCCGAGGTTTATCGCCTTATAGAGGTTTCCGGGAAGAGTATTTTGCGAGAGGTGGTGTTAAACTTTCAATTGGCGCAGCACAACGTTTTACTGCGCTATTTCGCCGTCGAGGTGGCTCTAAAACTCCGTGCAAGCGGCTTTCTCAGTCCGTTATTTACACTTTTTGCGGTAAAGATTAAATAATGGTGTAAAACCAAAGGATCAAACTTCTTGTATAATGTAAGATGCCCAAACAAACATAATATCAAGAAGGATGAACACAACGGCTCAAAACAGAAAAACAAAAGCCGGTAAATACATTTCTGAAATTACCGACTCTGTGTCTCTCAATCGGCTGATTTTGTAATCTTCCTTATGAGAAGTTGCCTTTACACGTACATTTTTGAAAATGGACGGGTAAACAACGGAATGTTTTGTTTTTGAGGATAAATTGCCTTTTTTTGATCGACTCGGCGGCATGATCTATATGAAAAATTTTATGAAATAGCCAATTGTAAAAGTCAGTTTGAATTATATTTGGTTTATCGTTATGCGGAAGTTTCCTTAACTTTGTTACTCACCTCAATACCCCCCAAACCCCCTGTTCCCCTCCGGAACCCCCACGTGACCATGTCACGCGGGGAACCCTCCGGTCCCCTCCCGTCAAATCAAAGATTTGAGGGGGCGCGGTTATAACCCGCCGTAAGGCGGATTTCATCACCGCAGGTGATTTCATCGCGAAGCGATTTCATCCGTTCGCTTAGGCGGACGGATTTCATTTACTGATTATTGTATGTATTTCGAATACGCTGAACAGAGCTGCTGGGAAAACGGTTTTAGGTAAGTCTGGTCAAAGTTGTTTTCAAAACGCAG
>JAEEJJ010000018.1 GCA_016281805.1 Clostridiales bacterium | reverse complement strand
TATTGCAGCAAGAGCTGTGCCGCAAAAGCAGAGGCAGAGGGCATAAAACTCAAAAGCCGCGAAACATCCATAGCAAACATATATTACAGAGTAACAGACAATATCAATCATAAGAAAAACAGGAACAAAATCAGCGAAGAAACCTGCGCCAAAGCTAAATATATAGCTAAAGATAAATACATTATGGCTAAAACCGATTCGGAATATGCCAGGGGCGAATATATTACAGAAATGGATGCTGATAAACTGATTAAGGAGGCAACGGAAAACTTTGACGAATAGCAAGGCAGACTTCTCCGCTCAGGAGAAGATATTTGAGATGATGACGATGACGAATGAAGAGAAGCAGTTGTTTTCCGAATTCAAACCTCTCTCGGCGTTCTACAAAATGGGACCGGATTTTGAGGACTATGATTTAAAGACCCTTCCCGATGAAACCTTCAAAAAGATGAGTTACATGCATCAGTTCAACCTCAAGCCGGCTCCGCCTGAAATATGGGAAGACCATCTTTCGGATTTAATGCGTATAGCCTGCCAGGAAAAGGATCTGACTTATTTCCATTATTTTCTGCATTTTTATGAAGACAGGCTTAACAAACGGATAAAAGGATTCCTCAGAAAGCAGAATTCCGACAGTAATGTTCCGCCCGGAGATATTGCAGATATTAAGTCAATATGCTATTATGTATTGCAGAGGTTGCTTTTGAAATATGATCCGAGTATGGAAGCAAGTTTTGATACATTTGCCTTTTGGTTTCTGAAGGATGTATTCCGTCTCGTTGAACTGGAAAGATATATGAAACCAGTGCCTTCCCTCGGAACATTCAAGAGGCTCAAAAGAACAGCAGCAAAGTATTCCTGTGAATACGGCGGCTTCAACAAAGAAAACGAACTTGCGGTTCTCGACATTCAGCTCGAATTCAATTGTTCCTATGAAACAGCTGAAAGGTATCTGCAGACATCACTTGAGTTTTTCGGCAGAGAAGACTTTTACGGCAGAAACAAAGAGGAAGAGAATTACGAAGAAAACGATTATGCCGCTTACAATTATTACGATGAGGACAATACGGCAGACTATGAGTTTTCAAATGTAATTGACAAATCCATTGATTTCAATTCCGATTCTGCGCCCGCTTTACAGACAAGGCCGGTATGGAAAGCGTTCAGAAAATTGAACCGTATGGAAAAAGATTTCGTGGTATCAAGGCTCGGAATCTGTGTAAACTGTTGGGGTTCGGTAACCACATCGCCATATAAAACGAAGTTCTCTTCTCTGGCAGCAGATTACAAGATGAGAGAGAATTCGGCGGTAAGATCCTATCATAACGCTCTTGAAAAGATGGGTGATACTCTTACCGATATGGGCGAATGTCTGCAGGTTCAGATTCGCCGTATGAAAGAAAACTTCGGCTCCGATGCCGTAACCTATTACTACAGGCCGACTGAATCGGAACCGAATGACAACTGGGGAATAATTACTTATTTCCCTGATAACAATATTCATTTTATATGCCGCCTTGCCGATAAGGATTTTTCATCGACAAAGCCTTATGCAAAAGCAGTAATTGAATACTTAAAGAATATTCCTACTTGTTCATTACCTAACGAAAAAATCGTAACTTTTGATAAACCCTTTGACTGGAATGATAAGCATTATGATTTCGGTCGACGAAAACCAAATCTAATACCGAAGGAGGAATCTGCATAAGAGAAGAAAGGTTGTAGCTGATATGGCAAAAAAGAAATCCGGCCGTGCAGACGGGAAAGGTTACTACACCCGTATTGCCTGCGGCAGAAAATTCTACTCAACTATTTCTCAGGCTGAAGCTGATGCCAAAGCCGAGGAATACAGAAAACTCAAAGAACGCGATGTTTTCAATCCGGACATTACTGTTGCCGAATATGTACTGAGATGGTATGAACGGCATAAGCAGAAAGTCGGCGCACACTGTGCCGAAGAATACTACTACCGTTCAAAAACCATTATTTCATTGTTGGGCAGATACAAACTGAAAGATATAACTCCTCTGATTCTTGAGGATGCAGTCGAAGAGTTTTCCTGCACAAAACTTGAGCAAACAAAAGACTACCCTTCACAAAAATATATCAATCAGATAATCAGCGTTTTGAAGCTCATATTCAAGCAAGCACGAAAAGAACGGTACTTCGACTACAATTACGCTGAAGATGTGTCCGTAAAATCCAAAAAAAGCAATAAAAACTCCGGCGCGAGAAGAGCTCTTACTACAGAAGAACTTCACCGCATTCTGAATTTTGAGCATAAGTATGCACCGATGGTTTGGTTTATGCTGTTTTGCGGATTGATGCCAGAAGAGGTTGTTCCGTTAACATGGGCAGATATTCTGTATGATGAATCATCAGACAGTTATAAAGTCGATGTAAACAAAACGGCATTACTGCTTAATTCGGGCGGAGTTGATATTCGCCCCGAAACGGCAAAAACCGAATTCAGATTGAGAACTATCGCAATACCTTATCCGCTTTCCGATTGGATTCACGATAATATCGGCCTCCACAAAGGGAAGGAACTTATTTTTCCTAACAACAAGGGTCTTCATCTGTCCAAAACGGCTATCAGAGGCAGATTTGAAACTTATCTCAAGGACCTTGATTGCTGGGTGCACTTAAAGAATAAGCACAACCCGAATCAAAAATATGAGATGTCCATTGATAAGTTTTGTATGTATGACTTGAGGCATACATTTATTACTTTGCTTGCAAATATTGATACGCCCGTCAGAAAAACCACCGCTCTTGCCGGACATTCCGGTTCGGAAACAGCTGATAAGTATTACATTGATTATGACAAACTGAGCACAGACCAGGATATAAAACGTCTTGGAAGCTTTCTTAAGAAAACTCAAAAAAGAAATTCCGAAAGCGACTCAAGAGCAACGAAAAACAGCCATTTTGGCGAGAAAACGGCTGTTTGAACGGATATTTTAACAGTTTTCGAATGAAAGAACGCTTATATATCAAGGGTTTTTAGAACAGATTAAAATGTGCTTTGGGACCACGAGGCCCAGAGTTCGAATCTCTGCACTCCGACCACTTTCAGGATGTCTCCAATCCCTTATTTGTCAAGGTATTGGAGATTTCTTTTTGCGCGATATTTTTAATTCTCATCTGGAATAATAGGCGTTTTCTAACAGTTTTCTAACAGAATTCTAACACTTTTCTAACAGATTTCTAACAGAAAAATCCGAAGGTTGTGCCAAGAGGCTCTCATCGAAGGAGAAAGCTTGCGCGATCTTTTCCTTGCGCTCCTGATAGAGATGAGCGTAGATATTTGCCGTTGTCTGGATGTCGGCGTGACCGAGCCACTCCTGGATGTCCTTGAGCTTGAATCCCTTTGACACCAACAAACTCGCACAGCTGTGACGGAGATCGTGGAAACGGATTTCCGGCATTCCGGCGTTTTTCAGCAGCCGTTTGAAATGCCTTGTCACAAAATCCGGGTCGTAAATCTTGCCGTAATCCCACTTGAAAATGTAATCATTTTCCTGATATAGCTTGCCGAATTTTTCTCTGTTTTTGGCTTCCGAGCCCTTGATCGCGAGGAACAGCGAACGGAGGCCGTCGGTCAGAGGATAGACTCTGTGGCTGCTTGCCGTTTTGGTGGTATCCTGTTCGATTATTCTGCTTGTTTCAGATTTGACCACAGTGTGCTTTATGGTGATTGTCCTTGATTCAAAATCAATACTGTCCCACTTGAGACCGAGCGCTTCACTTCTGCGAAGGCCGAGGAAAACGGTGACATAGATGAGCGGGAACAGCTGATCGTCTTTGATAATCTCAAAGAACTCTTTGAGCTGCTTTTCGCTGAGTATTGTCGGTTCCCTCTTAATCATCTTCGGCATCACAACGAGGCTGCACGGATTTTCCTTTGCATAGCCGTGTCTGCAGGCGTACACGATAGTCTGCCTTACGACAATCATCAGATGACGGACGGTTTTGGGCGAAACGGGATCTCTTTCTCTGCCGAGGCTGAAGTAATCAACGAATTTCTGTATCTCCTCAAATGATGCTTCGTCAATGAAGAAGTTGTTTTCTTCCTGACTGAAATAAGGGATAACATAGTTTTCGCTCATTCTTTTGTAGCCTTCAAAGGTAACGGCGCCGACGCGCTTTTCGGCTTCATCGAGCCACATGGGAACAACATCCGTAAACATAAGCCCTGCCCTGTGTTTTGTCTTTGGCTTGGGCGCAGGTTCCGGTTCGGGTGCTTTGACCTGAACTTCGGGCGTTGTGTCTTCGCCGTCTTGTTTTTCAGGCTCTCCGGCATCTGTCTCTTCGCCGGGAAAAGCATACTTCTGAAGCTCGGCTCTGAGCATTTCCTCTGCCTTGCGTCTGTTGTTCTTTTCCGGCAGACCTGTCTTGATCCATTTCTGCTTTCGTTTGCCGCTGTCATCATACCAGCTGAGCACAATGTAGTATTTGTCATTCTTGACTGTTAAGCTTCCATTCATAATTTTACTCCTTTCTGCAGGAAGCCAACAGGTTCAAGGTCCGTGAATCTATTATAGCTTCCTGCGTATTTAAAATCAAGATGTTTGGTAAATGTCCACGCGTTTATGATGCCCGGACAAGGTAATCAATAAGAGCGGGCTTTGATATACGGTACTCGCCCGAAAGCTTGAGATGCTTGATTTCTCCCTTTGTCAGCATACGGTAAGCGGTCTTTCTGCTTATGCCGAGAATATTGCAAAAGGTTTCTACATCCAGGAAACTGGGGTATTCTTCAAGCAGTTCGGTATATACAGCCTTATCAGAATTCATATTGTTCTTATTCATTAAACTACTCCTCTCCGCCGCCGTAATGGCGGCTTATCTAAATCAAATTATTTCGTTACAAACGTACATAACGGCAACAATATTAGCGGCTACGACAATCTTCATGGGTGAAGAATGTGCTTTCTCAATACGGATGCGAACCTTTAAATACGCATCTATACTCAGCATCATCCCTTGTATTTACTGGCTCAGTACGTAAATACGCTTGTTTTTAACTTACTGTAAAAAATTGAAATAAAGGGATAAATATAAAATTATTGCCGTATGTACGAAAAGATACGTACTTGCGTACGCCGTTACAGTTCCACGCCCGGATCAAGTCTGACAGCGACGCCTTTGTATCCTCTGTTATACTTGCCGCAGTCAACGGGAATCCTGTTGCACGGCTCCATACCGTAATGCTTTGCGAGCTTCGCCAGCTGGTTGGAGAAGGTCTTTTCCTTGAACGGGTCATAGAAATTGTCTTCGCACCACTGCTTGTAGACTCTGTAGATTGCCTTGGTGGTTGAAGTCTGATCCGGCCCAAAGCAGAGATAGTTTTCCGACTCGAGGAAGAGGATAATGTTGTTGTCGTTTCGTCTGAGGTCGTGAAGGTTTTTGAGCGTTCTCTCGCTGATTGTGAAATTGAATCCGTTTGAGCGCAGGCGCTTAAGCCCCTCAATCATCCAGAGAAGGATGCCCTCCGCCTCGGATTCCAACTTCTGTGAAAGAAGGCGGTCATCAACCCTGCCGGGATCCTTGGGCAGCACGTTTATCACAAGCTGCCTTCTTCTGAACGCCTCGCTCTTGTCAAACAGAGCGTCGAGCACTCCGTTTGAGAACGCGATTATCCTTGCGTAAACATCGCCCTCGTGGAACGGGCAGTTTTTGTTTTCCATGAGCATTTTGCCCTCATTGGTGATTATCTCTTTGATGAGATCCGTTTCCCTGAGCGCTGCCATCTGCATATCGTCATCAAGCATAATCAGCTTGTTTTCGAGATTGGCAAGCGCGAAACGGTTCCTAACGAGAGTGGATACCTTGGTTTTGGTTGCGGAATTACCGAACATTTTCATAAGAATCTGCCCGAGCACGGATTTGCCTTCGCCGCCTTCTCCTATGAGCAGCAACATATACTGGCACATCGAGGTCGGTATAAGGCAGTAGCCCAGGAACTCCTGCACCGTGGGGATATCCGTTTCGTCAAAGAGAGCGCTCATATACTCAAGGAATTTTTCGGGATTCGGCGCGTATGGATTGTAATTGACCGTAAGCCTGTTGGGCGTAATCTCCGTGCGCTGTTCAAATTCGCCCGTGTCGATGATGTAATCGCCGTTATGCAGATGAACCACATTGATATCCCTGCTGATTTCGGTTACAACGGTCAGCAGTCTCATCGCCCTGACGATTTTATCAACCTGCATCGCCAGGTCTTTTTCTACCCAGTCCTCAATCTCGCGGGTTATCATTTTCCTCAGAACGGTATCGTCTACAATTCCGTTTTCATCAAAGAAATTACCGCCGTAAAATATGAGAGCATGCTTTTGGGTGAACCAGTCGCAGAATTTCTTTTCAGAGACCTTTTTGCCGGTCATCCAGAACGGGGTGTCTTCAGTCATACAATCACCTCGCCCTCGTGTTGCGATATGAAGTTCCGTATCTCGTCGGCTGTTCTGCAAGCGGACAGAGTATCTATGAGATAAGAAACATATTCAAGCCACTGCGCCGCGGTTCTGAAGAGAAAGTGAAGCTCTTCATCACCGGGCTTGGGAGCATACTCCCTAAGCCAGCTTTTCATTTCTTTCTCGACGGAGATAAGATAATTAAGGATATATTGTTTTATATAACCGTAATCAATCTTTTCCTTATACTCCGGTGAGTATCCGCCGCCGAGGGCATCGGTATCGAGATTGAATTCCTCCGCTATGCGGCAGGCGGCCTCATACTGCGTTATGCCGTAGTAGTTGCTGACAAAGTCAATTACATTACCGTCCGCGCCGCAGCCGAAACAGTGATAGCGCGAGTCGACCTTCATTGACGGAGTTCTGTCATCGTGGAACGGGCATTTGATTTTTCCCGCACTGTTTACGGGGATTCCGATGAAGTTTAAATAATCTCTGACGGATACTTCATTCGCTGTTTTTTCGAAGCTGATTACATATCTTTCGCTCTCATCCGTATTATCGTAATGTGAAGATTCGTGCGGAAAAGTATTGCAATCTTTGTTTTTCCGTGTTATATTATATTTGTTAGTTTTAGATGACTGTTCCGTATCTGCGCCAACAGATACATAAGGAACGGTCGTTTTGCTTTCTGAAGCGGGTCTTGCCGAATTCAAATAATTATCAACTCCAATCTTTTTCGCCTTAATGGGCGATTATTTTTTTGCAATCCCTTTAGGGCCGGTATGCCTAAGGAAAGCTGTCCGTCAGGCGGCGATGCCGTGTGATCATTTAATCACATCCTTTCTTTTAATATTTATATCAATCCTCTCATTTGCGGGAGGAATAACATATGAAGAATAAAAAGTCCTCTCAATATATAGGCGGCGGGAGAGGGTAAAATGTAAGGATTTTCGAAAAAAATTTCAAAAGTTTTTTCGGCCTGCTTTTTCATCTCTGATAAAACCCTCTCACTATATACAGATTTAAGCGCCGTTTTGACGTCCCTGTTTTTGAAAATTTTCTAATTTTTTACAAATTCCCTCAATATTAAACAGAAATCCATACCATTCTGACCCCCCTGGTTTTGGAAAATTTTCAGATTTTTTTAAAAACCCTTTCACTATACACAGATTTTAGTGCCATTTTGACCACCCTGTTTTTAAAATTTTTCAAAATTTTTTACCGAATCTCTCATTTTCGGCAGAAATAATATAAGAAGAATAAATAGTCCTCACATTATATAGGCGGCGGGAGAAGGTCAAATGTGACGGTTTTACCCGATTGTTAAAAAAATGTTTACATTCGGGCTTGTTTTTCCTCTTCTGAAAGGGGAAAAAGAAAAACACCATAACACGAACTGATCCACAAGTTAAGCCTGTGAATTCAATCCGACCTGTTACGGTGCTTGGTAGTTTTTCAGTTGCGTCCTTGGCATCTTCAATCAATGAAGCCTTATGGTGATTATAAACCGGACCCAGAGCTGCTCCGCTCGCGCGATTAAAAGTCGAGGGAATTATTTAATTGTTGCAGTTTGGTAAAAGGACTAAACAAATCCTTTCGGACGGTATGTCCTTACGGATACTATATTAGAACATTTGTTCGTATTTGTCAATAGTTTTTCTGATATTTTTTCCAAAAGAATATGAAACTTCCCATTTTCGACGATAAGTTTACTATTATTTTATTAGTATTTAATGTAAAAATACCGCCGGCATTTCTGTCGGCGGTACTGCTTTATTCAGTTCTGTAAACCGGAATTTGTCAGTTACTTATTATCTGAGCCATTTTCGTCGCCGTCTTCGTTGTCACCACCTTTTTTACTCTGACCGATAGCGAGACCGAGGCACATTCCGACCGAGAGCCCAACGGGAAGCCAGAGGGCAATATTGTCCTGAAGCGCACCGATGGCGGCGCCTACCCCGGCACCGAGGCACATTCCTATGCTCATACAGGTTGTCGGGCTCATATTTTTATTATCGTTATTTTTAAAGTCCATTTATTTCACCCTTCTTTTTCCGTAAATATATCTGCCGATAAGGAACAGCCCGAATCCGAAAACCGAAGACAGCGCCAGAGCAACATATCCCTTTTTTGTGATCGTGCCGTCTTCTGTTCGAAGGTCGTTATCTTTTCCGAGAATTTTCATATTCATGCTCCTTTTATTGCCTGTTCATAGAAATCCAGAAAACGCGCAAACAAGTCTTCATCTAATCTATGACTCCATTTTTCATGGTCAAGGTTTTCGGTAATATAGTCAGCCTTGTCTTTTATGAATCTGTCTTTATTCTCCTCCGCATTATAGTTATAATCCAGCGTTTCAAGCCATTTGTCAAATTCAGCGTCGAATTCGTCTTTGTAGGTGTTGCTCGGATCATTGAACACTTCATTGTGGCCTCTGTCTTCAAACCTGATGAAAGTGAAACGTGAATCGTCTTTGTATTTCTCATAATACTTGTCGAGTCCGTACTCGATTCCTATCACATCATCATCGGCGCTGTGTACTATCATTATCACAGCATCTGTTGATTCAAACCCGTCCATCGCCGTATTTTTTGCATATTTACCGAACTTGAAAAACTCGTGAAGTTTAACAAATGGCGTCATGGCATAGATTCCGTCACCAGCCTGAGACTTTCCGCCCGATTCAAACATTTCCGATGAGCTGTTAAATCCCGAACACTCGATAACAGCTTTAACCTCTGGATGATACGTAAGAACAGCGCTTACGCAGTATCCTCCCCAGCTATGACCGAAAAGAACAATTGGAAGGTCGGGAATATCATTATTCGATTCCACAAAAGATATTACATAATCAAGGTCTATCACGCCTTGCGGAACACCGCCCAGACCTTCTCCTTCACTCTTATCCATTGCGGTAGCGTCATAAGCAAAAACATAGTACCCGTTTCGGGCAAAATAATCGGCAACATCCATGTAGGAATTATGACCACCGTCTCCGAAGCCATGAGCAATAATCACTATTCCGTGCTGATTATCTCCAATGCTGTACAGATATCCCGCAAGCATCTGTCCCTTGTCGGAAGGGAATGAATATTCGGTACACTCAAGCGAGTCAAAATCCCCTATGTGAAGCATAAGAGGTTCATAACTCTTTCCGCTAATATTAAAATTCTCATCATACATTTTTGCGCAGAATCCCCACCAGCCGACAATCATAAAAACGATGATGCTAAAGATGAGGCACAACAGAACGATAAAAATGATTTTCTTTTTCGATTTTGCTTTTTTCATATGATTTATCTCCGATTCGGATTATTTTGTTTCATTATACCACAACGAAAACAAAAAGTACACCACGTGAGGACCGTGATAAAGAAGGGTGATGAGATTATCTCATCACCCTTCTTTACTATAGTACTGACAAGATAGAATTTGTCGGTTTCTTTACTTATTTTGCAACATATCAATCCCGCTACATGCCAAGCCAATGCCCAGCATAATGATTGCTGTCTGCAGATCGATTTTTTTCATTACAGACAAGACGACAACAGCAACTCCCATTGCCAGACAAACAGCCGAAAAAATGGTATGCAATAGCTCTTGTACCGGTGTCTTGTTTTCCTGTTGTACGCTGTCAGACTTAATCTGCATCAGTTCATCTACTGACATGCCTAAAATCTCTGCAAGCTTTGGAATTGAATTAATGTCTGGATAAGACAGATCCCTCTCCCATTTTGACACCGCTTTGTCTGTAACCCCCATATGTCCCGCAAGCTCAAGCTGTGTCATGCCGAGTTCTTTACGCTTTTCTGCAATTATAGCTCCCATTGTTGTTTTTTTCATTGTTTGATCCCCTTTCAAATGTTTGCTTTGATGATTTCGTTATAACATCTCTTTTATCCGTTCTCAACCGACCTGTAGTTTAGTTTACGCGACATATAGTTTACCTGCAGTTTAGTACGATGATTATTCCATAACAAATGATCAAAGCTACTAAATTCGCCGTAGGCATGCAATGCTTGAAAAGAATGTAATCTACTATCTTCAAAAGAGACGTTGCCTGGCTAACACCGCACGAGAATATCCACCGTAAAAGGAAGTATTGCCGTTTGTATGCTCTATAAATCCCGAGTTGTATTATTCTTTTTGCGTGATTCATTCCGATAAACCGGAATTTGTCATTTTATAATACACAAAACAGCTAACGGCACATAACAACTCACTAAAACGAGTCTTTGCCAAAGACCGCCGTGTCGCAAAATCGTATTTGCAAACTTTTCTTTCTCTCCCATAATGAAAAAGCAGAAGAACACGAAAGCC
>JAEEJJ010000017.1 GCA_016281805.1 Clostridiales bacterium | reverse complement strand
TGCCGAATAGCCTTCGCCCTGAATAAGGTCGCCGTTTGAGGATACCACAACGCTTACTTTTATTGTGGACGGTGTGGTGACCATGGTCTGTCCGGAAGAATCATATCCTGTTATGCCGGATGCTACGGAGCAGGTTGCGGTCTTTCCGCTTGAGGTTCTTGCGGTGATGGTCGCTGTGCCGTCTGCAAGAGATGCGATGACTGCGGATCTTGAGTCTATCGGATTTACAGATACGATATTCGGGAAATTGCTTGACCATGTGATCGTTTCACTTGCATCTGCCGGTGTGACGGTTGCAATAAGAGTTGCCGTTGTGCCTATATTAAGAGTGATCGCCGCATGAGAAAGTGAAATCGATTCGGCTTCGTTTGATGCATCACAAATCACATTAATTACTATCGAGGCTATTTCAATGTTGTTGTAGCCTGCAACATGAACGGTGATTTTTTGATTTTCCGAAACAGCATTAGTCTTTATAGTAAGGCTTGTTGATGTATTTGTTGCTATTGTTTCGTATTCTGTTTTACCGTTTTCAAATGTTGCGATCGTTTCTCCGCTATCTGATGTGATATACCAGTTATACGTAAATGCCGTTGCATTCGAAAGTGTTACCGTTACGCTGTTGCCGCCCCTGACATTTGTTGAGGATGCTGTCAGTCTGGGATCGCTTGACGGTGTGGATGTTCCTGAAGAGCTGCTGCTCTGAACGGTTACATCAATATATACTATCGAACCGTCCTGAAGATTTACGGTTATTCTTACATTGCCAGTAGAAACCGCAGTAATGATAAACTCATTGTAGAGCGTTGATACGCTTGCTCTTGCCGGGTTTGCGCTCGTTGCTCCTGCAATTGAGGTCGTTGTTCCGAGAATATCGGTTATTTTTACAGACTGTTCGGGAATCATTGTGTATGTTTTAACCGGATTGCCTACCGTGATCTGAACGGTAAGGATCTCAGTTCTTACAGTGCCCGAAACAGTGTAAACATGAACGTCTGCCGTGCCGGGACCTACAGCTTCCCAATCGCCGTTGGCGTTTACTCTTACAACATTTGTGAAGGATGTTTCAAAAGTATCTCCGCCGTAAAGTGATCTCAGATTTCCTTTATCACCTACGGTTGCGTAAAGTCTTGCGGTTGCGGTCGTGCTGCCGCTTGACTGACCCGGAGTTTCCGTACCGGGAGTTTCTGTAGACGGAGTAGTTGATGAGTTGTTCAGCGGGAACATATCGGGAAGGAATGTATGGTAGAGCAGATATATGGCGTCATCGCTGTCAACCGTGCCGTTTCCGTCGAAATCACAGTTCTGATTTACGGGGAACTGATCGGGAAGGAAAGTATAATACAGGAGATAGATCGCATCATCACTTGTTACAAAGCCGTTGCCGTCAACGTCACCGATTTTTGTTTCAAGAACCGTTACAGTGCCGTTTACAACGGATATCTCAACATTTTCCTCGCTGCCCTGCAGCAGTTTTTTCTTTGCCAGAATGCTGCAGCCGACTGAATAATCTCCGACAGGAGCATTCTCTTTGATTTTCAGCGTCAATTCAAAAATTATGCCGTTAGCATCGCGGTTATCGGAAAAAGCGACCGCACCGATTTGATTTGCTGCGTCCCAGTCATTAATTTCTGTGTTTGCCACTTTCCATTCACCGCCAATTATTTCAAAAACGGAGGAATTGAGTGTGAAATTTGACAGCGAAACAGATTTAATCAGTTCGGTGTTTTCAAGAACAAAATCAAGCGTAAATGTGTTGTCTGCAGAATAAACCGTCTTGCTCTCGATCGACAGTTTTGCATCCTGTGATGCTGTTTCAGAGAACCAGACATATTCTCCGCCTGTGGAAACAAATTCGGCGTAAGAACCGTTTCCTGAAATGATTTCTGTTGTCCCCGCTTTTCTCCAACCTTGGCCAGAACTTGTCCATGTACCGTTGTTCAGTCCCATATCCTGACGAACTCCGAAACCATAAGGCAAAATAAGGCGTGAAAGCGAGCTGCAACCTCCAAACATATTGTAATCCGATGTGGCAAAAGACAAATCGAAACCTGACAGATTAAGGTAGGTCAGACCTCTGCAGCTGGTGAACAAACACTCAACATTTGTAACTTTCGATGTATCAAAACCGGATACATCAAGAACAGAAAGCTTATAGCATGAGGAAAACATAGAGCCCATGTTGGTCACATTGGATGTATCAAATCCGGATACGTCAAGAGTTGTGATGGCATTGCAACCTAAAAACATACTATTCATGTCAGTTACATTGGATGTACCAAATCCTGATACGTCAAGAGTTGTGATTGCTTTGCAACCTGAAAACATACTTCCCATATTAATTACATTAGATGTATCAAAACCCGAGACATCAAGACTTGTGAGGCTACTGCAACCGGAGAACATACCGCCCATAGATGTAACATTCGATGTGTCAAAACCGGATATATCAAGGTTTTTGAGTCTGGAGCACAAGCTGAACATATAACCCATGTTAGTAACGCCTGACGTATCGACTTTCGAGAAATCCATTTTTACACATGCCGAATAGTTTGAAAATGCTGAAGAAAAATCTCCCGTAAAGCGAACGCCTTCAGATGCTGTGATCTCGGTAACATTGTTTTTATACGGGAAATTCCAGAAAAACGATCTGTCAAAGTCTCCCGATTTCAGGCGCAAAACACAGTTTGAATATTCATACTGGTCCTGCGTGACTTCCGCAGAGGTCGTTATCGGAAAAATGATAAAACATGATATAAGCAACGCAAGGCTGATTATAAAAATAGAGGTTTTTTTCATACATGGTGTCCTTTCTTGCTGAGGGAATAATAAATTGCAATTGGTTATTGAAATTAAATAGCTAAAACATCTGAAATCCGTTTATGTGCTCAGCCCCGATTGAGCCCATTTATTATTCAATTCAACGGAAACATGTCGGGAAGGAATGTGTAGTAAAGCAGATATATCGCATCGTCGCTGTCTACTGCGCCGTTTCCGTCAAAATCGCAGTTCTGATTTACCGGGAACATATCGGGAAGGAACGTATAATACAGAAGATGGATCGCATCATCACTTGTTACAAAGCCGTCTCCGTCAACGTCGCCGGGCAATATATCAACAATAGTTATTGTTCCTTTTTCAACAGAGATTTTCACATTCTCTTCGCCTCCTGCAGGCGATTTCTTTTTTGCGGCTACAGCGCAGGAGATATCATAATCTCCTGCAGGCGCATCATCTTTGATTTTAAGAGTTAGCTCAAAAATGATGCCGTTCACATCGGTATCGTCCGCAAACGCAGCTACTCCAGTTTTGTTTGCTGTATTATAGTTAGCAATAACTGCATCCGCAATCTTCCATTGACCGTCAACTATTTCGAATACAGAAGAATCAAATGTAAAAGAGGATAACGAGATCGATTTAATCTTCTCCGTATTTTCAAGGACAAATTCGACAGAGACGGTATCTGAATTCTTCATTACTTCAACATTTTTGACTGTCAGAGTGCCTTTTGCCTCTTCAGGTTTTGTGTCCGTAAGCCAAACATATGTGCCGCCGTCGGAAACGAACTCTGCGTATTGTCCTGTACCGGAAATATTTTCATCAGAGCCTGTCTTTGTCCAGCCTAAATTATCCATGCCGTTGTTAAGACAAACATCTGATATTACATTAAAACCAACGGGAAGAACAAGGCTTGAAAGGCTGGGGCAATCAAAAAACATATAGCCCATGTCTGTAACATTCGATGTGTCAAAGCCGGATAGATCAAGGCTTGTAAGGTTTTCACAACCACTGAACATCCAGTCCATATACATATATGTAACATTCGATGTGTCAAAACCTGAGACATCAAGGCTTGTAAGACTGCTGCAGTCAGAGAACATACGTCCCATAGATGTAACATTTGATGTGTCAAAGCTGGAGACATCAAGACTTGTAAGTTTGCTGCAACCACTGAACATCCAGTTCATGCTTGTAACATTCGATGTGTCAAAGCCCGAAACATCAAGGCTTGTCAGGCTGCCGCACCAGCTGAACATGCCGCTTATATCTGTAACATTCGATGTGTCAAAACCGGAGACATCAAGACTTGTAAGTTTGCTGCAACCACCGAACATCCAGTACATGCTTGTAACATTCGATGTGTCAAAGCTCGAGACATCAAGGCTTGTAAGGCTGCTGCAGTCACCGAACATATCATACATATCAGTTACATTCGACGTATCGAAGCCGGAAACATCAAGGCTTGTAAGGCTGCTGCAGTCACGGAACATCAAGTTCATGCTTGTAACATTCGATGTGTCAAAACCTGAAAGATCAAGGCTTGTAAGACTGCTGCAACCGCTGAACATGCTCTCCATACTGGTAACATTCGATGTGTCAAAGCCGGAAAGATCAAGACTTGTAAGACTGCTGCAGTTGTAGAACATCAAGTTTATGCTTGTAACATTCGATGTGTCAAAGCCTGAAAGGTCAAGGCTTGTAAGGCTTTCGCAATCCCAGAACATGCCACCCATATCTGTAACTTTCGGTGTGTCAAAACCGGAGACATCAAGACTTGTAAGGCTACTGCAACCATTGAACATTTCGTTCATATCTGTAACATTCGATGTGTCAAAACCTGAAAGATCAAGGCTTGTAAGACTGCTGCAACCATTGAACATATAGCTCATATCTGTAACATTCGATGTGTCTACATTAGAAAAGTCCATTGAAGTGCATGACGAATAGGAAGAGAATACACGATTATTCCAATCTCCGCCAAACGATCCTACAAAGCGAACTCCAGCATCAGCAGTTATTGCTGTAACTGATGACTTTTCGGCAAAATTCCTGAAGAAATCAGCATCAAAATCTCCGTATTTTAGGTGAAGAACACCGTTGACAAATTCATAATTATCTTTAGATATGTATGTAAGCCAAACATATGTGCCGCCGTCGGAAACGAACTCTGCGTATTGTCCTGTACCGGAAATATTTTCATCAGAGCCTGTCTTTGTCCAACCTAATGTGCTGCCGTTGTCAAGCAACATACCGTTGTTAAGCATCATATCCTGCTGAACGAGAAATCCATCCTTCAATGATAGAGAAGAAAGATTATCACAGTATTGAAACATACCCGACATGGTGGTTACTTTCGATGTATCAAAATTTGAAATGTCAAGTTCAGTAAACTTGTTGCGATCGTGACCATCCGAAGCAAACATAGCACTCATATCAGTAACGTTTGATGTATCAAAATTTGAAACATCAAGATTTGTAAGACTGCAACAATTACAAAACATCCCTCTCATATTTGTAACATTCGATGTGTCAAAGTTTGAAATGTCAAGGTTTTCAAGGGTATAGTTACCTGAAAACATGTAAGCCATATTGGTCACTTTAGATGTGTCAAAACTAGAAAGATCAAGATCTTTAAGCTCTCTACTACAATAATATCTATTCATATCAAACATATAGCTCATATCCGTAACATTTGACGTATCAAAGCCAGATATATCAAGGCTTGATAAAAATTCATAATCAGCAAACATATATGACATATCGGTCACATTCGACGTGTCAAATCCAGAAATGTCAATTTTTGTAACCCCAAGCCCAGCAAACATACATGACATATCAGTTACTTGAGATGTATTAACTTTGGAAAAATCCATTAAGTAACATACAGTAAAATCAGAAAAAGGAGATGTTCTAAATCGACCGCCGCCAAAGCTTCCAACGAAGCGAACACCTTCATCAGCAGTTATTTCTTCAACAGCTTTATATTCGAAATTTCTGAAGAAATCAGCATCAAAATCACCGTATTTGAGGTGAAGGACACCGTCGGTGAATTCATACTGTTCAGGCTGAACGGTAAGAGCGGATGTATGAACGGGGATAAGCGTTATAAGTAAAAGCAGAGACAGAATACTTTAAACAGAGGCCAAAAAACCGGCGGAAGATTTGTTTTTCATTTAATACAGGGTCCTTTCAAATTGGGTGATTACAGAAATGCGCGAGATTTCCGACAGAGATTATTGACAGATACAACAATACTCGTTATCTTGAAACAGAAGTTATAAATATTTCTATAATGTATGCGTTATCGCTGTTTGAATAATCAAAGCTGATGGATGAGGGATCGCCGCCGACGTAGGAAGCGAGGGTAAAGAGGTATTCGCTGTTGCCGAGGATTTCGGAGTAAATATCGGATGTGGTCATAAAGGCAACGTGTCCGCATAAAGCGAAGGAATTCTGCGCAACGGTTCGCATAGCGTTTTCATCAAGCGATGAAAGGACAAAGCCGTTTTTTACGAAATAATTGTCGTCAAGCGAGGTTGCCGCGGGAAGGAGAGCTTCATTGTTGATCACGGTATGGTCTCTTTTTATAATTTCGTCGTTTACGGCAAAATAATTGAGGTAAAGCGCGTTTTCGATCTGTGTGCCTGTAGGATCATCCCATGTGGGATCGAAATAATACCATTTTCCATTGATTTTTGCCATATTCCACTGATGGTCTTCGCCGGCGTAGCCGTCAACTATAATTGAAGAGATGCCGACCTTGTCAAGCAGGAATGAGAAAAGCTCGGAATATGCCTCACAAACGCCCTTGCCTGTTTGCAGAGCGCCGTAAAGGTCAAACGATGTAGCTGAAAACTGAAGGTCGTAAGAAAGCGTATTTTTGATATAATTATAAATGATAAGCGCTTTATCGAATTCGTCAGAAGCGCCGGCTGCCTGATTTACAACATCTGAAACGGTTGAGTTTACCCAGTCGAACGCTGAAGAATATTCAGATGCGGACATAGAGTAAGTGAAATTCAGGCTCAGCTTGCCGTCGGTCAAAGAGCCGCCGATCTCAGGCGAAACGTGAAAAAGCTCGGGGTGATCGGCAAGAACGAATCTTCCGATTTTTTCGGCATCGTCATATGAAGATTGCGAAGAAAGGTCTGCGGTTTTTGCATTTGAAGAAACGGCGCGATATATTTCACTATAAGTCTGTTTTTCGGTATCACCAAGAGTATTATAAAAGTAACCGTTTGACAATAATGCGTCGTCAGCTGAGACATCCTCGGTGACGGTAACCGATAATTGAGCTGTAAGACCGTTGCCTGAAGCTGCCGTGATAGTTGCTGTGCCTTTGGATATTGCTGTTACGCTGCCGTCTGATACTGTGGCAACGGATGTATCGGAGCTTGACCATGTTACCGTTTTATCGGTTGCGTTTTCCGGGCTGACTGTTGCTGTTATAGCAACGGTATCGCCTGTTTTCATTGAAAGCTCTGTTTCGGAGAGTGTGATCTGAGTAACTTCGCCTGCAGTTGAAGGATTGAGCGGGAATTCATCGGGCATAAATGTGTAGTAAAGAAGATAGATCGCGTCGTCGCTGTCTACTACGCCGTTTCCGTCAAAATCGCAGTCCTGATTTACGGGGAACTCATCGGGAAGGAACGTATGGTAAAGCAGGTGGATAGCATCGTCACTTGTTACAGCGTCATTGCCGTCTACGTCGCCGGGAATAACAACGCTTGTTTGTGAAAGCCAGACATATGTGCTACCGTCAGAAACGAATTCGGCGTATTCTCCGTCACCGGAAATTTTAACTGATGTGCCGGATTTTGCCCAGCCGCGTTCATTGTTAAGGCACATATCAGCCTGAACGGTAAAGCCGGCGGGTAACGTGAGCGACGAAAGGGAGTTGGAATCACCGAACATCCACTCGAATGAGGTTACATTTGATATGTCGAAGTTTGAAATATCGAGAGATTGAAGAGCTGTGCATTTGGTGAACATATTGTAAAGATATTTGACTTTTGATGTATCAAACGTAGACACATCAATACTTGTCAGCCCGCTGCAGCCATAAAACATTGCTGCCATATCTTCAATATTCGATGTGTCAAAGCCTGAGACATCAAGACTGGTAAGACCACTGCAGCCGCCGAACAAAGCGCCCATATTTTTGACATTTGACGTATCAAAACCGGATACATCAAGAGATGTGACCTGAGAGCAAAAATCGAACATATGAGCCATGGTTGTAACATTTGACGTGTTGAAGCCCGAAACATCAAGGGCGGTCAATTTTTCACAGTGGGAAAACATAGAAGACATATCGGTTGCGCTTGATGTATCAAAACCGGAAACGTCAAGAGAAACAAGGCTGCTGCATCCGCTGAAAACCGATTGCATGTTTGTTACATTTGACGTTTTAAAACCTGAAAGATCAATGCCTGCCAGCTTGTTGCAATCAAAAAACATTGATTGCATATTGGTAACATTTGAAGTATCGAAATTTGATATATCCAGATCAACTAATTCATTACAATATGCAAACATATGATACATGTTAGTTACGTTTGAAGTGTTAAAGGAAGAAAGATCGAGAGATGTTAATTTTTTGCAGTTTTCGAACATGCCTGACATATTAGTAACTTTTGATGTATCAAAACCAGAAAGATAGAGGCTGGTAAGTCCGGAACAGTCAGTAAACATATTTGACATGTTCGTAACATTGGAAGTTTTTAATCGGGATAAATCAAGAGTGGTCAGACTGCTGCAGCCGTAAAACATAGAATTCATCCCAACGACACCGGATGTGTTAAAACCGTTTAAATTAACGGTTGAAAGCATTGTGCACCCTGAAAACATACCGTTCATTGCTTTGGCGCTTGATGTGTTAAAATTGGAGAGATTAAGATTTGTCAGCCTGCCGCATTTCTGGAACATATATGAAAACGAAGTTACGTTTGACGTATCAAAACCGGACAGGTTAATGCTTGTCAGACTTGTACAGCCGCTGAACATAGATGTCATACTAGTAACTTCAGATGTATCTACTCTTGAAAAATCAATGGTTCGGCATGAAGTATATTTTTCAAATGCCTGTGACCAATCCGAAGAAATAAAACGAACGTCACCGGAAGCGATTATTGTTTGAACGCTTGTTTTATACTTCAGGTTTTTGAAAAAATCCGGGGTAAAATCACCGCTTTTCAGAGTCAGAGTACCGCTTTTATACTCATACTGATCTGCTGTTACAGCATTAGACGAAAAAGGGAATACCGTGAGAACAAAAAGTATGGAGAGAATAAATACGAGTATCAGCGAAGATTTTTTCATTTTATCTGCCTTTCTGACATTAAAATCTTTATAAATGATCCGGCAAGGGCTAATGTGATCTGAACATGTTTTAATTCAACGGGAACATATCGGGAAGGAATGTGTAGTAAAGCAGATAGATCGCGTCGTCGCTGTCAACCGTGCCGTTTCCGTCAAAATCGCAGTCCTGATTAACGGGGAACATGTCGGGAAGGAAAGTGTAGTAAAGAAGATGAATTGCGTCAGTGCTATTAACAACACCATCTCCGTTAACGTCTCCTTTGATTATTGACGATACAGTTATTGAGCCGTTGACGACAAAGATGCTGATGCTTGCCTCTGTACTGTATTCCGTTTTAGTTGTTGCAGCGACATCGCATCCGATTTCGTATTCACCGTCAGGAGTTCCGTCAAGTACAGAAAATGTAAGTTCAAAAACATTTCCTTCAACGCTCTGATTCTCCTCGAATGCAATAACACCCGAATCGCTTTGAGAATCCCAGTCGCTCAAAGCACAATCCGAAATTTTCCATTCTCTGTTTACCAATTGAAGTGCCGATGTATCATAGTAAAATGAAAGGACGGCAAGAGACTTAATGTCAATGGCATTTTTAAACGATACAGATAGCTTGACAGAATCGTCCCCTATATAATGAGTTTTCTTTTCTATAATCATTTGATAATCTTCATCGGAAGGTATTGAAGGAAGGCCGGAGCCACCTGTGCTTAAAGCAAGTTCGGGGATAATAAGTTCAGGATACGGATAATTCGGGTTTCCATCCATTGTCCAAACATTTTCGAAATCATAAGATTTAAAGCTATCAGAACTCCGCATCTGCGAATCTGTTAGAGCATCATTGTCGTTATCTGCAGATAAATAATAACAATATCCAATATAACCGCTAGTTGTTTTTGCGCCGTATATTTTATTTCCTTTCGTAGAATAGCATCTTTCCAACCGCCCTTGCAATCTTCCAACTATTCCACCATTATCTTGCTGTAATCCTTCTGGAAGCTCAATACTGCCTATATTAAAACAGTCGTGTATTATTGTCTTACTATTTGATGCATTGTCGTTACCGACAATACCACCTATATCTCCTTCCCAATAAGCACCAAATGACGAGAGGTGGCCGGAGTTATAGCATTTACCGATTTCTGAATTAACAATAAGACCGGATATTCCTCCCACATCGCTCTTTCCGGTAACACTACCCGTATTATAGCAAAATGTAATATAAGCATTGTCTAAGCTTCCTGATATTCCCCCGGTAGCATTTTTGGTGGATATAATTGTTCCGTGGTTTTGGCACAGTGTCACATTTGAATTATCAATGGCTCTTCCTATAATTCCGCCGACACTGGCTTGACCGTTTATAATACCATTATTTAAACAACTTGAAATATCGGACGCCTCAGCATATCCCACAAGGCCTCCAACATTAGAATTTCCGGACACTGCACTTGTGTTACAGCAGTTTGTTACAGTGGAAGCTGACATACTTCCAACAAGAGCGCCAAGATAGTCGCCTCCGCTAACATATCCGCCATTGATACTGAGGTTTTTTATCTCTGCCCCGTAACAGTATCCGAAAAATCCGCCGTAATTTCCTGAGTTGACATACAACCCGATAATTTTATATCCGTTACCGTCAAAATGTCCATCCATAGCAGTTGAATAGCCAAGGGAACTATTATAACCTAATCCGATTGGAGTCCATTCATAAGGAGTTGCACCTTCAACAATACCTGTAACAAGTCCGTTTTCGTCAAAAGTAAAGACTGACTGGTCGTTCATAACGATATCATTCATTAGCTTAATATATCTGCCGCTATAGTTTGTTCCGCTGTTGATATCATTGCGAATCGCTTCAAGATCTTTAAGAGTATAAATAAGATACGGGCTTGTTTCTGTACCATTGCCGGGAATTGCAGCAAGCGAAGGAACAGTACAAAAGCTCATAACAACAGCAACAACACATATGAACGCTGTTATTTTTTTACATGACATATGAACGGTTTTCATTGTTTTAAATCTCCTTATTATTAATAGGTTCAGATTAAATTTGCGAATTAATGAGTGAGGGAATTGGCTTATCATTTTGTAACATTAGTTACCATGATTTCAATTATATTTGCATTTTCGCTGTTTGTATATTCAATTGAAAATGCCGATTCTTCCCCTGCTACGTAACCTGCCAAAGATAAAAGATATGAAGTGTCGTTTAAAATAATAGTATTATACAATTCGGGAGTTGCCATAAATGCGATATGTCCGCATTCTGCAAATGACTGGTGAGCAACATTGCTCATTTCCTCTGCGTCAAGCGAGGACAGAACAAAGCCTTTTTAACAAAGTAGTTTGAGGCAAGTGATGTTGCGGCAGGAAGAAGATATAATTATTGATTGTTGTAAATATGATTTTGATATTTTAATATTGCCAAATGGTCTCAAATTGCTTTGAGCCAATTATTTTCATTTCAACGGGAACATATCGGGAAGGAATGTGTAGTAAAGGAGATATATCGCGTCGTCTGAAGTTACGTAGCCGTTATTATCAAAATCGCAATACTGATTTGCGGGGAACATGTCGGGCAGGAATGTGTGATAAAGAAGGTATATCGCGTCGTCGCTGTCTATAACGCCGTTGCCGTCCATATCGCCTTTAAGAACGGGTGAAATGGTGATTTTGCCGTGCGTGACCTTGACGGGGACCTGATCTTCGGCGCCGTATGGGGTTTTGGATCTTGCGATAATATCGCAGCCCACGTAATAATCGCCTTCTTTTGCAGGATCAATGACTTTAAACGTAAGCTCGAAAATAATGCCGTTTACGTTCTGATTATCGCCAAAAGCAACTGCGGCAATGTCGTTGTTATCATCCCAGTCGGCAATAATGCTTTCGTCAACACGCCATTCGCCGCCGACGAGCTCGAAGACAGACGTGTCATATGTGAAATTAGTAAGAGCAATGGATTTAAGCGTCTGCGTATGATTAAGCTCAAACAAAACGGAAAACGTTTCGTCGTTTGAAGCAACTATTTTTGACTCAACCGTCAGTTCAGGCTCGGCGGCAAGCACCTTTATTATAAAATCTTTTCTTACGGAAGTGCCGGTGCTTTTGAGGGTGTAGCTTACAGACGTATAAAGCGTTGTGCCTGCCTCTACCCCTACCCCGGCCGTGATATTGCCTTCGGTATCAATGCTGAGAAGATATGCTTCATCGGTATTTCCGCCGGAATATACTGTTGCGGCTGACCATGAAGGACCTGCCGACAGCGCGCCGGACTCGCCTATATCTTCCGGCACGGGAGTATATGTAGTGCCCTGTGTTACCTCTATAACTCCATAAGAAGACTGACCGGAACCGGGAGACGTGCTGTTATATCCAGACGTTACTTCGCACTGCGCAGTTTTGCCGCTTGCTGTCGTGGCGGTGATCGTGGCATAACCGTATGCGTGTGAGGTTATAAGACCTGTCTGTGTTACGGAAACGGCGGTGGAATTCGATGACGTCCATATAACGGGATCGGATGCTTCGGACGGTAAAACGGTAAGGTCGAGCTGGAAGGTTTGCCCGAGAGAAAGAGATACTTTTGACTGCGAAAGCGTTATGGAATCAGCCACATTTCCGCCAGCGGCGACTTCAAACGGAATATTATGCTCGTTTGCGAATGTTTCGGCATACGAACCCCTGTATCCGGTAATTGTAAGGCTGTAGCACTCGCCGAATGCATCATCGGCTATAGAGGTAACGCTTGCCGGTATATACGCATTTGTCATTTTTGTGCAGCCGTAAAAAGAAGCGGAATCAATCGATCGAACACCGTTAGGTATTGCAATTTCACGAAGCTTTGTGCAGCCATAAAACATGGAACCACTAATGTAATAATAATCCGAAGTAACGACTGTCTCCGGCATATTAACCTTTGTCAGAGAACTGCAGCCGTAAAATGCACTTACACCTATACTTGTTACGCTGTCGGGTATTGTTATTTCGGTCAATGAACTGCAATTTTGAAATGCGTAAATACCTATACTTGTCACACTATCAGGTATCGTTATTTCGGTCAATGAACTGCAATTTTGAAATGCGTACCAATCTATACTTGTTACACTGTCGGGTATCGTTATTTCGGTCAGTGAGCTGCAGTTTCCAAATGCACGATAACCTATACTTGTTACACTGTCAGGTATCGTTATTTCGGTCAGTGAGCTACAACCGTCAAATGCGTAGCTACCTATACTTGTCACACCTTGCGGTATTATTATTTCAGTCAGTGAGCTGCAGTCTTGAAATGCTGCCCCACCTATACTTGTTACGCCGTCCGGTATATTTATTTCGGTCAAAGAGGCGCAGTGGCTAAAGGCATTATTGCCTATGGTAGTAAGGCCTTTGGGAAGGGTTATCTGTGACAAATTTGCACAACGGTAAAAAGCCGACTCACCGATCCACGTTACGGTTGAAGGAATCGTGACAGAGGTTATATTTCTACACTCCATAAATGACTGATAGCCTATGATGGTTACGCCTTCTGAGATCGTTACTTTTTTTATGGAATAATATACGGAACTATTTGCGGTCCAAGGGTGGGAGTCCATAATGCCGCTGCCGGTAATAACAAGTTCTCCATCGGAATAAAGCACATATTTGATATCTTCGCCGCATGTGCCTTTTTCAAGGACCGTTTTTGCGGCAAACGCGGGAACGGTAAGCATATTAAAAGCTAAAATTACCGTAACAAAAGCTGACAACGCTTTCAGCAGGTGGTTTTTCATTATTATTCCTCTCTTATTTCATCTTTATTATTGCTTGATCAATATTTCTTTAAAAAAAGGGCTCAAAGACAAGCAGTGAGCCCTTAATTATTTAATGGATAAACTGCTCGATCAGAAATCTTTCAGTTTAAGCTTTTTTTCTTTTGATAACAAGAAATGCAACGGCTGCCGCGCCGAGAAGGGCGACGATGACAATGGGAAGCCAGATAACGGTTTCAGAGTCGTTTGCAGTTTCGGGATTTTCGATAATTTCGTTTTCGGGAACTGTGATTTCGGGAAGTTCGGGAGTTTCGGTCGAAGGTTCTTCTGTTTGCGCATCGGTATTTTCGGTTTCGGGAAGCGCGGGAATCTCTCTCGTTTCCTTATGATTTGAATCGTAAATACATGTGCGTGTTTCTTCGCCTTTTTCGCCTGCTTTTGCTTCTTTTGTTACTACCCATTCGCCCCACTGATGTTCAGCAGGCGCAATAATCACATCGTTTGCGTTTATTCCGTTGCTGCCATGAGCATCGGAAAAGTATCTGTTACAGGTTGAACAAACCCAATATTCCGTGTTGCCGGGCTGGTCACATGTTGCTTTGTTTGCGGCAATATGGTTAAGATCGTGAACGTGGTCTGCTTTGGGAACGGTTCTTGTTTCAACATGCTGCCAGTTTCTTGAACATGTTCTTGTCTGTTCGCCTTCCGTTGTTTCGGTAGGTGCTGTAGTAGTTATCCATGCGCCGAAATCGTGACCGAGAGCTTTGATCTTCGAACCTGCAGAAATAAGCGCACCGCAGTCTTTGCAATATGTATCTCCGCTGTTGCCATTTTCGGTGCATGTTGCGTCTTTCTGATTGCGTATTTCTGTGTTGCCCGTATGATTGTCGGGATTAATCGCGCGGTAATGTATTTCGCTTATCTCTTTGCCGTCTGCGTCGAAAAGCTGTCCGCACGAGCCGCAAACTGCGTATGCGTCCCATCCCTGAGCAATACAGGTTGAATCTTTTGCCGCAACTGAAGTCTTGTTGTTATGGCGGCAGGACGGATCGATTATTGTGAGCGTAACGGATGTGCCTGCGCACGGGACTTCTGTTTCACCTGCTTCGGATGATACTTTTACTGTAGGAGTAATTACTGCATCAAAATCTCCGTATGCGGCATCATCTTTAACGGTAAGATCAAGCGTAAAGATGCTTCCGTTTATATTTGTCGGAGACTCAAACGCGATTACCGCAAGATTTTTGCTTTTATTAAAGTCAGCAATAGTGCCCGAAATATTCCAACCGCCATCTACGGTAAATACATCGGTCGGAATATCAAACGTCAATTGCATTGATTTTACATCAGGAGCACCGGAAAGAGAAACTTTTACAGTTACCATATCTCCCCTGTTGAGCTGATCGTTTGTTGCTGAACATGACAATGCTGCGCCGTCGGCAAAAGATGCTGCCGCAAGCGACACGATCATCATGATCGACAAAAAAACAACCATTATTCTTTTCATACCGTTTTTTCCTTTCGACACCGAAGGATCATTTAAGATTTAATCAATATTACATTGTATATATTTATTTAATTATAGCAAATTTTTTATAATACAGTCAATATTAATATCCTTAAGTCGTGAAAAAGTCGTTAAATTGTTAAATTCTAAAACATGAAAAAGATATTTTTCTGAATTGCATATCTACAGCACAGCTTATATAAAAAAATACCACCGATTTTTCGGTGGTAATGATTTGAAGCTGCGTGCGTTTGTCAGACATTGACGGTGGCGATATATTCGGTATCTGATTCCGTTTTTACACATGGATCTGATATTTCCAGATTTCCGCCTGAGATTGCAATAAAGTGATACAAAGCAATGCCCATATCGATCTTTTGAATATCCCAGGGAGAGTTGGGATTGTAGCTTTTCATATGTTTTTCGTAAAAATGGTATCTGCTGCCGTCTTTTATTACTCTCCACGGCTGATTATTGACTGCGGACGGAGCGAATCTGACCGCTTCAAGACTATCTGATATTGTTTTTAAAGGGTTTGAAAAATCGTTTTCGAAAAACAGGGCGTCAGCAGGCAGTCTGTCGTTTCCGTGAACATGTTTTCTGAGCTGTTTATCGATCCATGACGGTGTTTTTGACGGATAGCCGAGGGGACTGACGACAGGCATGATCTCATATTCTTTCGTATCGGCGGCTTTTTCAAAAAGCTTACGGTTCATCGTTCCGCCTATCCAAGTTGTTCCTATGCCGAGCGACCAGGCGTAAATCACAAATTTTTCAAAAGAAAAACCGAGAGCTTCTTCGCAGTGAGTAGTTTTCGGAACTTTCAGCGCAACATATTCGGTTTCGCCTGAAATAACCGGGCTTGAAAGCTTATGTTCTTTCTTGTCGAGAAAAACAAAGTCAACGGGAATACCATATGGGTTACCTGTATTTTTGATAAAATCAGTGAGTTTCGCCTTTTCGCTGTCGGAAAGCTGTCTGCCGTCGAATGTCCTGACGCTTTTTCTGTTTTTTATAATATCAAGAAATTCCATAGTATCATCAAATTGCTATTAAAAATGAATTTAACCGAACGTATATTTAATCAAGATCGTAATATCTGCTTTGCGTTATTGCGCGGCGGCGATCTTCATTGCTTTTTCAAAATTGCTTTTTATCGTATCGTAATCGTCTTTCGGACTGCATTCGTAAAGTTTTGTATCGCTCAAAAAAACTGAAGGAACGCGATAATAATCGTAAGTATCTGCGATAGCGGGATTCAGAGATTCTTCGATCCACTCGATCTCGACTTTTTGAAGTGAAGGATCTGAAGATATTATTTCCTTTTCAGCTTCTTTAGCCTTGCGGCAATACGGACAGTTATCAAGATAAAAAACAGTAAGTTTTTTCATATTATCTCCTTTTCAATGACTGCACAATGAATATGAGCATACCGGAACGCACTCATTTACAGCAGTCTTTCGTATAAAATAGTGATATTCATTTTCGTCGTAAAGCGGCAAAAAGCCGTTTGCGGAAATCATCCGCTCTGAGGCAGTATTATCAATATTGCAACGCGCGATAAGCGTAACGTTCAATATCTGTTCGGCGTATCTTGCGGCGGCGCCGAAAGCCGCTTTTCCGTATCCTTTTCCATGATATTCGGGCAAAATTCTGCAGCCGAGTTCTGCGGTTGAAACAGATGTAAAATTCCAGAGAATAGCCTCCCCTATCATTTCACCGTTTTCGGAAAGACGGACTGCAAAATTGACGGAGTCACCCGCCTGCATATCATACATTACGGAATCGTAAAATGTATTCTCGTTTACGGGACCGGTTATCGTTTCGTCTTCCCTGTAATCGTAACCCCAGAATCTGTTGTTTTCGATATCAGTATTAAGCCTTAGATAAGCCTGTTTATCGGTTTCGCGAAATTCCGTAAGATAAATATCGCCGCATCTGAGCGTGACCGGATTTTTTGCTCTGACAGCCGGAGAAGATACATGAACGAGATATTTATCTTCTATCGAAACAGGGTGATACTGCAATTTGGAAGTTCGAAGCCCCTGATCACCGGAGTCGTCCTCGCGATTTACATATTTAAGCGGTCCGCCTGTTTTTTCGGATATCAGATTTACGAACCCCGAATACATTGTAGGATAAATGCCTTCATAGCAGGTCAGAGCTTTTTCGACATCAATAATCAGCGTATCGCCGACAACTTCGCCAATGCTGAAGGCCGCCATGATACCGTTAACGAATAATCCTGCGGCATATAAGCCGAGCTCTCGAAAAACATCAAAAAGCTCTTTTGTTTTTTCAAGTTCGATTCGTTCGATGGCATTACCGTCGGGATGCTCTTTTTCGTATTCTTTCAGCATTTTTTCAACTTCCGGCTTGTCGTTTTCGGTCAGGAAACGGATATCCGGCTCACCGTACAGTTTTTTGAACTTGTTGATATGATTTCTCTGTCCGCTGTATTTTTTGCCGTGAAAAGTCATTGCCTCTTCAAAAGAATAGATATAATCGCTCCAGCGTCTGTCGAAAGCGAACATCGCGGGAGAAAGACGAGGATCTGACAAGATGATCTCAAGTGTATTTTTATCTACCGCAAAAAAACGCATCGGCAGACGGTTTGAGCGCACATACTCTTTGAGCTCACAGATCATCCCGTCAGGATCATTGCCGATAGGATAACTGAAAGCGGGCTGTTCGCCGATTATCTGACGGACCGTAAAAGTTCCGTTCCATTCACAAAACTGAACATCTGCGCCGTCTTGCCACATAAAAAGAAAACCTGCTGAAATATCGCTGCATAAAGAAGGATTGCTTTTAATGTAGGGAAGAACTTTTTTCAGTGCGGAAATGGAAAACGGTTCAAAAGTTAACATAAAAATCTCTTTTCCTGTCTTTCAACAATAATAGCTGTTAAAAACCCGAAAGACAGGGGTTTTCAGTCCTCTGATGCTTCTGCGAGCTTTTCGTTGAGAGTTTTTACGAGTTCGTCAGCATCGATGCCGTGGACGGCGGCAGCTTCTTCGATAGTTTCCATCTGAGAAGACGGGCAGCCGAGACAGTGCATGCCTATACCGAGAAGAATGGGTGCAGCCACGTCGAGATTGATATTTAAAAGTTCACCGATCATTGTTTTTTTAGTTACCTGTGCCATAATGATTACTCCTGATTTTTGATTTTATTATTTTTATAGTTTTGTTTTATTGTTTTTACAAAAGAGATTTCACGCAAGCTTCGACTTCCGCCATGTCTGCAGTAGGTTCAAAACGGGCGACTACGTTTCCGTTGCGGTCGACAATGAATTTTGTGAAATTCCATTTGATGTCCGGTTTTTTATCCCAGTCCGGATCAACGGAAGAAAACATTTTTTCGAGCAGTTCCTTATAAGGATGATCGGAAAAGCCTTCAAAGCCCTTCTGCGATTTAAGATACGTGTAAAGCGGAAGCTCGTTTTCTCCGTTTACATCGGCTTTTTTCATCTGAGGGAACGTTGTGTTGAAATGCATGGTGCAAAATTCATGGATCTCTTCATCTGTGCCCGGAGCCTGCTGTCCGAACTGATTGCAGGGAATATCGAGGATCTCAAGCCCCTTTTCGTGATAGTCTTTATACATCTGTTCGATCGGCGCGTATTGCGGGGTAAATCCGCAGCCGGTAGCTGTATTGACGACCATAATAACTTTGCCTTTGTAATCGGCAAGATTGAGTTTTTCACCTTTTCCTGTGGTAACGGTATAATCGTAAATCATTTTTTTCTCCTTATATATATTTTTCAGAAAAACGGATACTGTTTTATCCGAGCGCAACATCAAGAACCATCATAAGAACGAAGCCGAGAGAGAAGGCAACGGTACCGATATTTGAATGCTCTCCGCCGGAAATCTCGGGGATAAGTTCTTCCACGACAACATACATCATTGCTCCGGCAGCAAACGCCAGAAGATACGGCATAACAGGAACGATCGCAGCTGCAGCAAGAACAGTGACAAGCGCCGCAACAGGTTCGACAATGCCGGACAGAACACCGAAAAGGAACGTTTTTGTTTTTTTCATGCCTTCGCCGCGCAATGGCATTGAGACGATCGCGCCCTCGGGGAAATTCTGAATAGCGATACCGATAGCAAGAGCAAGAGCTCCTGCAGATGTGATTCCCGAATTTCCGGAAAGAAATCCTGCATAAACAACGCCGACCGCCATTCCTTCAGGTATATTATGAAGTGTTACGGCAAGGATCAGTTTTGTTGTCCGTTTCAGACCTGTTGCAGGTCCCTCCTCCTGACTGTCAAAATGCATATGAGGCGTGACTCTGTCAAGAACCAGCAAAAACCCGACACCGGCAAGAAACCCGATCGCCGCAGGAAGAAACGACAGCTTTCCCAGATGCATACTGTTTTCGATCGCAGGTGCGAGAAGGCTCCAGAATGAAGCGGAGACCATTACACCGGCGGCAAAACCTGAGAGGACCTTCTGCAGCTTTTCGGAAACATTCTTTTTGAGGATGAACACCATGGCAGCGCCGAGAGACGTGCCTATAAAAGGAATGAAGATGCCCAGTAATGCTTCTGCTGTCATTACTCGTCGTCCTCCTTTTGCATGCATTCAAGAGCCTGATTGAGAAGGTCGCGAAGCATTATGAGTTTTTCTCCCGGCATAGGTATGCAGCCCTGCATTGCCACAGGAACGCTTACTGCCCTCTCCTTCAGCGCCTCGCCTTCGTTTGTAAGCGAGATAAAAAGCTTTCTTTCATTGTTTTCGGGACGAGTACGTGAGATAAGACCCTGCTTTTCAAGCCTTTTCAAAAGCGGGGCAAGCGTGCCCGAATCAAGGTATACGTGTTTGCCGAGCTCACCTTCAGACATTGTGCCGTATTCCCAGAGAACCATCATTACAACATATTGGGTATAAGTAAGACCGATCTCGGCGAGAGGTTTTCTGTAAAGACGAACAATTTCTTTTGCACATGCATATAATGGAAAGCAGAGCTGATTGCCCAGACGAATACCGTAGTATTTATCGATTTCAGGTGTTTTTTTCATTACAGAAACTTCCTTGCAAATGCCGCAGCATCCTTCAGCTGTTCTTCGCTCGGTGCGTTTTTGACATAGAAAAACTCCGTTTCAACGGGAATACCGGCATCTGTAAGTCCCTTTTTAATAAGATCGACAGAATGTTTGGAGAGCCACGATGTTGAAAATACGACTGCTTTTTTTGCGTCATATTTTTTCAGAGTTTTAAGGTAGTTTTTCAGATGACTGTCAAGTCCGTATGCGTAAAGTGCGCCTCCGATAAAGAGAATATCCGCAGTTTCTTTAAGCGGTGCATCGGCGCTGTCTACAGAAACTGCAGGAACGCCTGCCTGTGCCGCTATCGCTTCAGCTACGGACTTTGTATTACCTGAACGGGAATAATATCTGACTTCAACCTTCATTACGATCTCCTCCTGTGTATATGCGATTTATTCAATCTGATAGTTACTGTTGTGCATTATATGATTGCGCACAATCAATGATGGTATTTTACCACTTTAACGTGTATTTGTCAATACTTTTTCTTTATTATTTGCAGTTGACACCGTTTGTTCAAATTTGATAAAAAAGCATAATTACATACTTGTCTTTTGGAAAACCGTAAAAAGACGATCTGTCTGTTCAAATCACGATAACCCCTGTCATTTGAACGTGACAGGGGTTGATTTAATGCATGGAAGTATTGAATTTAACGTTTAAAGTCGATTTTGCATTCAACAGCGGTGCCTCTTTCGGAGCTTACCGAGAAGAAATCGTGATCGTTTTCGCTGTATTTACTGATTGAAAGAATATCATTTTCAAAAGTCTGCATTCCGTAATGAATTTCTATTTTATCTATTTCATTTTCAACAAGATCTTTTACGCTGTATGTGTTTAAAATAAAACGGATATATTCGATATTGTTCGTATGAGAGCAATAGTCGATATTTGTTGATAAAACGCGGACTTTGTCAACAATTTCAGTCTCTTTTTTCGGGAATCTTGAAAATTCAGGTCCTTCTTCCGGCTGAAAGCATTGAGTATCGGGAGCGATACCGACCGTAGATGCTTTGCGGATCTTTCCTGTTTTCAGATCGAGTGCGCAAAGCTCAAGACGAGAACGGGCAAGCGGTGAATGATCTGTTGCCGACAATATTTCGGTATCTATCAGCAGTTTTACGGCGGAAAATGAGGAAATATACGAACGAATAACATACTTTTCCCTCCATTCGGGACGGCGCGAAACATGAATTGCGTTTTTAACAAAAACCCACATTGCCCCGTATTCTCGCATAGCGGTAATTCCGTCTATGTGAAGGTCTGCCATAAGATCGGTCACAGCATCTTCAACAAGCTGAAATATTGAGATAACTGATATTTTTGTTGTTGCGTCGCACATGCTTGCTGGAATAATAGCTTTTTTTTCGTAAATCATATTACTAACTCCGTTGTGTATTTCCTGTCATCATACTTTTGCATGAAAGTCGTATGCCGTATGTAAAATATGGCTTTCTGATTTTCAGTAATAAATTATACATCAAAATACGAAAATAATCAAGGCAAAAAATCGAAAACAAATCGTGATTGTTTGTCATTGCTTTTTCAGCCTATGGATACGAAGGCAGACACCTTCATCGTAAACAACAAGAAGATTTCAGTGACAGTAAAAGAAAAAGGCTGAAAAAATGATTATTGCCTATTGACAAAAAAATACTGTTGTGCTATAATATCAAAGTATGAATTGAGCAATATCAACTCTCTGATTTGCTGCACATTCATTTTCATAATACGGAGAGGTATCGAAGTGGTCATAACGGGGCTGACTCGAAAGCGGCTCGGTTTCGTTCCTCGGTACAGTGCGAAAGCTCCGGTTTTCTCGCAAAAGCTCCGTTTTCCTGCGGTTTTCGCAATTTTGGCTTGAAGGAAAAAGAAAGGCTGCCTGGCAGCTGCCTATCAAAGTTCGCACAAATTAAATACGGAGAGGTATCGAAGAGGTCATAACGGGGCTGACTCGAAATCAGTTTGCGTGAAAGCGCACATGGGTTCGAATCCCATCCTCTCCGCCACTTACGGGGTTGGAAGCAACATTCCAGCCCCGTTTTCAGTAGTAAAGCTTTGCTCGGTT
>JAEEJJ010000016.1 GCA_016281805.1 Clostridiales bacterium | reverse complement strand
TTTGCCATGTTTATAACAGGCTATCGCGTTACTCTTGACAGGATAGATATTTACTACAACAGTTATTACACCAAAAACGTAAAAATAGCGTATGTAAACGCGCTTTCAGCTGAGGATGCGCCCGAAGTATCTGTTGATATCGGTGAGATATGTGAGGATGTTGACAACGCAATAATCAATAAATATGTTTTCACGGGATACAAAGGCGATGATTATATCTCTGAACGCGGTATTTACTTTAACGGTTATATCGATCCTGTCAATATGCTTTACGGAAGATTCTTTACTCATGAGGAAGTTGCGGGAAAACAGCATGTCGCGGTCGTTGGTAAAGAAATTTACAGTAAATATGTAACTTTCAATGAAAAAGGCGACCCCGTATACCACAGCGATGAGCTTGATGCCGATCTTCTTGTTATAGGCGTTATGGGTAAAGAGGAATCCGAAACAAGTATAGACTTTACAGTATTTTTTCCCATCAAAGTGGGTATGGAAAAGTTCGGAGGAACAGGTTCATATACTCTTGACGGGAAAGATAAAGCAACGGTCGAAAAACTTGCAGAAATATTTGAAAACCACGTCTCTGCCACCGGCATGGTCAGCATGAGAGATTACAACCCGAGAATAACCGTTCAAGCACCTGCCGATCTGCTTATAATGCTTCTTATACTTGTGTCTATAAACGCTGCGGTTTTCTGCTTTTACTATGTATCGAAGCAGGAAGGCATATATTATGTGAAAAAAATCGTCGGATATTCTCAGGGTATGATGATATGTGATACTTTCGTTGATTTTTCTGTTTTGACTATCGCGGCGTTCATTGCGGGCAATGCGGTTACCCTTTTGCTCAAAGAAACTATCCTGAAAAAATTCGGTATTTTCTCTTTGTATATGCCGGAGCCTGTCGTGCTGATCATTTCGCTTGCTGCGGTTATCATGCTTGCGGGATTCCTGTCTTTGACAGCTACGGTCAAAACATTCCATTCATCGGAAAACAGCATTTATCGCTTATAATATCGTTCTTTCAATAAACATAAAGGAGACATGCCTGACAGCGTGTCTCCTTTATATTTTTGATTTTTGTCTTTTGCCGGCTTTGCGATCTATTCAAGAGCCTGAGCTATATCGGCAATAATGTCGTCAATATTTTCAATGCCAACGGAAAGACGTATAAGATCGGGCTCAACGCCTGCCTCGCGCAGCTGTTCGTCCGTCATTTGTCTGTGCGTATGGCTTGCGGGATGCAGGATGCACGATTTTGCGTCGGCAACGTGAGTTACTATCGAAATAAATTTCAGCTTATCCATAAAATCAATGGAGCTCTGTCTTCCGCCTTTGACTGCGAACGATAAAACGCCGCATGTGCCCGACGGCATATATTTTTGCGCAAGTTCGTGATATTCGTCATCTTCGAGACCGGCATAATGGACCCAGAGCACTTTTTTGTGATTTTTCAGGAATTTTGCGACCGCAAGAGCGTTCTCGCAGTGGCGCTGAATGCGTAAATGCAGCGACTCAAGACCGAGATTGAGATAAAATGCGTTTTGCGGCGTCTGAACAGCGCCGAGATCGCGCATAAGCTGAGACGTGATTTTTGTTATATATGCCCCTTTGCCGAAGCGCTCGGTATATGTAATGCCGTGATACGATTCGTCCGGCGTGGTAAGTCCGGGGAATTTATCGGGATATGCGGTCCAGTCAAAATTTCCGCTGTCAACTACGCAGCCTCCGAGCGTTACGGAATGTCCGTCCATATACTTTGTTGTTGAATGAACGACTATATCAGCGCCCCATTCAAACGGCCTGCAGTTTACGGGCGTTGCGAAAGTGTTGTCCACAATAAGCGGAACGCCGTGGGAATGCGCAAGATGCGCAAATTTTTCTATGTCAAGAATACTTACCGTCGGGTTTGTTATCGTTTCACCGAAAACGGCTTTTGTATTCGGTTTTATATATTTTGCAAGTTCTTCTTCGGGAAGCGTCGGGTCAACAAACGTGCAGTCTATGCCCATTTTTTTCAGAGTTACTCCGAAAAGATTGTATGTTCCGCCGTATATCGATGACGATGAGAGAATATGATCGCCCGCTTCGCATATATTGAACACGGCAAAAAAGTTTGCCGCCTGCCCCGATGATGTGAGTATCGCGGCGTATCCGCCTTCAAGTTCGCATATCTTTTTCGCTACTGCGTCGGTCGTCGGGTTTGCGAGCCTTGAATAGAAATATCCGTCCTCTTCAAGGTCGAAAAGCCTTCCCATTTCGTCGCTTGTATCGTATTTGAAAGTTGTGCTTTGATATATAGGCAGCTGCCTGGGCTCTCCCTTTTTCGGTTTCCAGCCCTCATGAATGCATTTTGTTTCGATTTTAGCTGACATATCTGTCTCCGTGTGTTTTATTTGTTTCAGTTTTTCTTTCCGAATGCGCCTTTTACCTGCTCTATTACTTCGGGAACGGAAGCAACGAGCTTGTCAAGTCCGGCTCCGTTTGAGTTTATGGGAATAACGGAAACGTCGCCTTTTGACGAGACTACAAGAAATGCGACCGGGTTTATTGAAATACCTGCGCCGCTTCCTCCTCCGAAATTCGGGTTTTCGGGCGTTGCTTTGGAGTTGAAGTCAGAGCCTCCCGAGGCAAAACCGACTCCTACGCGCGAAACGGGAATGATCATCGTTCCGTCAGGCGCGGTAATGGGATTACCGATGATCGTATTTACGTCGATCATATCTTTAATATTCTGCATTGCCGTATTCATAACATTCTGAACGGGATGCTGTTTATTTTCTTCCATTGTCGTTCTCCTTTATTTTCATTATATAAATCAAAGCTTTTGCGGCAAGCGCCACAGCGTGTATGGTCCTTATGTATACCTCTGCGTAAACATCTGCAAAAGTCGTTTCCGATGCGAAATCGGCATTTATGTGTGCATCGATATATTTTGCCTTTTTTTCGTTGTGGATCCTTCCTATCAGCGGAAAAATCGCGGAGGTAGCCGTTCCGTAGATCATTGCCGTTTTCGAAGCGTCGTCTGAGCCGAAAATGAGATTTATGAGTATATCTCCGAAACGGATCTTTCCAAGCATATCCTTCACATAACCGAGCAGTGTGATATAATCGGAAATTCCCATCTGCTTCGCTTTTTTGGAAAAAAAGTTTTCTTTGCTTTTTTCGGGTTTTTTATCGCTGTTTTCTGCTTCAGGGTCGCTGTTTTTGCCGTCGTTGTCTTTCTTTTTCGTTGCTTTTCCGTGATCCGGCGGCTTATCCTGTTTTTTTTCTTCATGTTTGCCGTCCGTATCGGTCTGATTACCGTCAGATGCGGGCGTTTCATCTTCATTTTGCTTGTTTTCCGGCTTTTTTTTCTTTTTTGAAGGGAAAAAAGTATATGAAAAAAGGAAATATTTAATTCTCAGCAAAAATTTGTCTTCGTTGTTGTATCCTATATCAACCTCGGCTTTTATAGGCAATATGGCAAGAAACGCAATTATCACCAACGCAAATATTCCGCCGACAACCGCTCCTAGCACGGAAAGAACTGTAAGAAAAACACTCATACGTTTTCGGTCAGATTTGTCTGAACATATTCTCCGGTCTCCGTGTCGTCTGAAGAAAGCGCTTCGCGTTCGGGGAGGTCTTCAATGCTGTCTAGTCCGAAAACCGTAAGAAATTTATCCGTTGTGATGTATGACATAGGTCTGCCCGGCAGATCAAGGCGTCCCGCCTCCTGCAAAAGACCTTTATCTACAAGGCTTTCAACCACTTCCGCAGAATATACTCCTCTTACCTGCGAAATATATGCTTTTGTAACGGGTTGATTATATGCCGTGATCGCCAGCGCTTCAAGCGCGGCATTCGATAAAAAGGCAGCGCGCCGTGAATCAAGATATGCCGCCACGGTCTCTCCGTATTCGGGCCTGGTCGAGAGTGTATAACGTCCGTCAACTTCTTTTACGCGTATGCCGAGATCTGTTTTTTCAAGCGCCTTTTCTATTTCTTTTACTGCTTCCTTTACTTTTTCAGCGGAGATATCGAGTGAGGAAGCAAGCTTTGCCGTTTCAACGGGTGCTGTTGATGCGAAAAGAATTGCGGATATTGCCGCGGTGAGCGAAAAATTGTTTTCGGAATTCATTGTTTTTTCCTTATAAGAGTAATGTCAGGATCTTCACCGTCTGAAATATCAACTCTTCCGGCTCTGATAAGTTCAAGAACCGCAAGAAATGTTGCAACGATCTCGGAACGGTCCGAAGCGCCTCTGAACAGTTTTTTAAAAGATACGGTAGTGCTTTTGATAAGCACTCTCAGAAGAGTGATTATTTTTGTTCCTACTGAAATGAATTTGGTTCCGATTATTTTTGAAAAAGTTTTCGGTGAAAGCGGCTTTTTCCCGTCAAGCCGTCTGAGAACGTTTGAATAGGCGTCAAGAAGTTTTTTTGAAGACGATATATATTCTCTTGCCGGTTCAGGAAGGTCGTCCAGCTCTGCTTCACGGAAAAACACCTTGCCCCACAAGCTTCCCTCAGCCAGATATGCCGCGCCTTTTTTGCACTTGGCATATTCGGCAAGCCTTCTTTCAAGAACGGCTTTCGGGTCTTCCTCTTCCTCGTCTTCGTCTTTCGGCAAAAGAGTTCTTGATTTTATGTATACGAGCGTTGACGCCATTTCAAGAAAATCCGCGGCAAGATCAAGCTCCATCATCTTAGCTTTTTCAAGGTAATCCATATACTGATCGAGCAGGATAGTGATCTCGATGTCGCAGATATCTATTTTATTTTTTTCGATCAGCGAAAGCAACAGATCGAGAGGACCTTCAAAGATCTCAAGCTTGAAATTAAGAGTTGTCATATTAAATAAACGGTGATATTATTGCGGAAATTATCGATAAGAAAAGCGACATAAGCCCGCTTGTGAGTGCGGAGATGAAATTGAATCTGTTAAGAATTATTATCAGCGCAAAAAAGATATACATCGAATATCTTTCGATACTCAAATATTTGTATTTATATTGGTTCGGCAGCAGTTCGGCAACAACTTTTGAACCGTCAAGAGGCGGAATGGGGATAAGGTTGAAGAATCCGAACGAAAGGTTGTAAAGCACAAGATAATTAAGCAGCGTGCATAAATTTGAAACAAAAACGTTATCGTCGGGAAATGAAAGGAAAAGGATCACATAAATCAGCAGCCATATAAAGCCGCTCAGAAAGTTTGCGAAAGGACCTGCAAGCGCGGTCAGAATAATGCCGAGCTTCGGACGTTTGAAATTTCTTGAATCCATCATTACGGGATTTGCCCAGCCGAAACCGAGCAGCAGAAACATTATCATGCCTATCGGATTAAGATGCTTTATGGGGTTGAGCGTCATTCTTCCGAGCGATTTCTGGGTATAATCGCCCATCATATATGCAACAACTGCATGCGCCCATTCGTGAACGGAAATCGAAAGCAGAACTGCGACCGCTCCAAACACTATTGCCTGAAGTATCTCAACAATGGTCCCGCCGGATAAAATTGCA
>JAEEJJ010000015.1 GCA_016281805.1 Clostridiales bacterium | reverse complement strand
CGGTGAGTACGAGTACGTGATCAAGAGCAGTTTAGTAACTTTCGTGCCGTGAGCTTTTTTGTGCGCTGCGGTAATATTCTCTAAAGCTCTCTTGAAAACGAGAAAATGGCGTTAACAGCCCAGCAACAAACATATGCATTGTTTTCTGATAAATACTCTATGTTTTTCCACCTGCGGCTCGCTGTTTTGTAAAATTAAGATCATAAAACGCTTTTCCTCCACTTGTCGTTCATCGCTTTGATCTCATCCTCGCTCATTTTTTCGGCAATACTCCAAGAGAGCGGAAATTGCTCTCTGATAAACGCAGCGTATGCGATATCAGCCTCCGTCTTATCGGGTTTCAAAAGGCGCTGCATATGTATCGCGCGTACCATATCACACTTTACGATCTTTTCCTTTTCCTCCACTTCAAGCGATCCGTATGTGCGCAGTATGACGCGCCCGTCGGCAATTCTTTTTTGTATTTCTTCAAAAACATTACCAATTACAGTCTCTTTGTAGACGATGACCGGTAGGTCGGAATTATAAACTCCCGGGATGTGCGTTTCGTATATGTACGGATCGTCGCAGCATTCGTAAACGCTGCCCGATACCCCTCTCATAAGGTCTGAAAACTGATTTTCATACCATTCTGTGTAAACGATGACGCCACTTTCGTTTTCATTAAAAGTAACAAATTTGTACGGTCTGTTCCAGATGTAAAAAAGTGCGAGCGTCTCGTTCGGCGTCAGGTAGACAACAGGCTTTTTTATGGTATTATGTGACTTTGAAAAAGGCATAAGCGTGCGAATGCTTTTAACTGCGGAGCCGTGATAGAATACCTTGCGCGGCGATATTTCTTCATTCATTACTGTTACCATAATCGGTTGTTCAATCCATATCCTTCTATTATTGTTTCATCATCGTTCAATGCATAAACAGGATACCGAAAAGCCAATAGTCCTATTTCTTTACAGCGTATATATCTAAAGCTGCGCCGTATCTTGAAAAACCTTTTATATCCGCATAATCATTACCGTATTTGTTACGTGCATATTCGTCTGTACTTTTCCAAGCAGCACATATCAATTCTTTGGGTGTTCTTTGCAAATCGGAGTGGGCTCCGGTTTTCAATCTGTGCAGTCTGAATTTCATTTTTTCGGTGAACACTTCTTCGAATCCCTCGACAATTTCATTGTATGGAGGCTCAAAGTATTGAAGAAGCGCCTCTCTGTAATCAACGTTGAAAGCGGAGCTTTGATAATTGTGTCTTTCAAGATAATTGTGATAAAAACCGCTGATATCGGACAGAACCGTGTTACAATATTTGTTTTGCTCCGATTCTTCTTTTGTCATAGGCGCCCCCGGAGAGCCATATCTGATAAGCTTTCCTCCGGGCTTTAACACACGGGATATTTCCTTAACAACAAGCTCCGGCGTATCGACAAGATGCAACATAGCGTTTTCGACCACTATATCAATACTGTTATCGGGAAGCATAATATCATAGGCGTTCATCTGCGCGAGGATTAGATTATCATAAAGACCTTTTGCGCGTTTCGCAGCCGTACTTAACATAACTTCCGATATGTCTGCGGCGATAGTATAGATCCCGTTTTTCGCAAGAGGGATAGAAGCCGTGCCGAGCCCTGCTCCCAAATCGAGAACGCTGATTTGCGAGCCGAACTTCTTTGCTATCAAATCGCCGCAAGCGGCATATACGCCGTAACGTTCGGTATTGTTTGCATCCCAGTACGTAACCTCGGGCTCGAAATCTTCTCCGATATTGTCGTACCCGATATACTGCTTGTTTCCCTTAAGCTTTACCGAAGCGTCGTCGCAAAACCGATATATCGAATTAACAAAGAGAATTTCATATCCGCAAGTATTACAGCGCGGCAACAAAAACTTCGACCTACATTTCGGGCATAAATAATAGTGTTCCATGTTTTCCTCCGAGTTATGAATTGTTTTGCTTTTGACAGTATCCGTTACTGTCCCAATAGTAATCATTCAAAATATCAAGGACTTCCCAAGGCAGCGCGCCCGCTACGACCGCCGCTTCAATTTGAGTGGTGATATAATCTGCGTACGGTAAAAGTGCCTTTATGAAGTGCCAATCCATTTCGCCGCTCAATATTTTCTCAAAAATCGCTTCCTTAGATTCGATGTTGAGAAAGGGTATGAATTTTTCGAGAAGGCTGTCACTTATATCATCAAAATTCGCGCTTTTTATGAGCCTGACGACAGCTTCGTCGTTCAAATACTCTGCAAGCGTAACGATATTGGAAATATTGACCCCTTGTTCCTCAAATTGGCACGCTAACTTTGCCAAAACGCTCGGCTTCAGAAGCGGAGCGAGGCTGACAACGTCTGAAATGCTGTCGGCAATAACGTCGGTATTTCCTACAGCCACATTTTTGAGGATCGAAGATTCTCCTTTCGTCGGATTGCCGTAACCGATGAGTTCATCAAGAGTGATACTAAACATATCAGCGATCATGACAAGCACGGATATATCAGGGAAACTCTCGCCTCTCTCATATTTCGAGATCGCCTGACGAGACAAATTAAGCCTATCGGCAATCTCATTCTGGGTCATATCCGCTTGCTTTCTGAGAGATGAAAGAGCTTTTCCGAATTTTCTTGTATCAAACATACCTTATTACCATTTTCAAATGCGTTACTGCGGTTTTTACTTAATTACATTTTATCAAAAAAGCCATCTGAGTCAAGCAACGATCGGTTGCACCAATTAAGTTTAACATAAATAGTTTTGAGACCAGTATGAAAGTATGTGTATTATACCTTATGATTGTTAAAAAATCTACTGCCTTCGGGAAATACGCCGAAGGCATTTTCATTTATAGTCACCGTTGTTGCATATTGTCAAGTTACAGTTCATAATACGTATGATATAATCTCCCGCGAAAGGAGGTCGGATTATGACCATCGGCGAGTCAATAAGAACAAACAGGAACCGTTGCGGCCTGACTCAACAGCAGCT
>JAEEJJ010000014.1 GCA_016281805.1 Clostridiales bacterium | reverse complement strand
TTCTGAAAGCGAATGAATAATAATTGACATGGGAGTAAAATCGGATGGATTTTGTTCAAATACTTATCACGGTTTTAATAATGGCGGTCTTCGGACTGGTCCTCGGTCTTCTGGCCGCACTGGCAAGCAGATTTCTTTCAGTTAAAAAAGATGAGAGAATAGATCTTATAGTAGCTGAACTTCCCAAAGCTAACTGCGGCGGATGCGGATATGCGGGATGCGAATCTTACGCTCAGGCAATCGTTACTGCCGGAGCGCCTGTAAACAAATGTCCCGTAGGCGGAGACGCGGTTGCTGCGGCTGTAGCAAAGGTAATGGGTGTTGAGTCTGAAAAAACAGTCAGAATGAGAGCTCAGGTCCTTTGCAGCGGAACGACTTCACTTGCAAACAGAAAATACAATTATGCGGGACTTGAAGACTGCCTTTCGGTTGCAAAACTCGGCAACGGTCCGAAAGAATGTCCTTACGGATGTATCGGTCTCGGAACATGCGTGAAGGCGTGTCAGTTCGGCGCAATTAAAGTGGAAAACGGCGTTGCGGTCGTTGAATACGAAAAATGTCATGCATGCGGAATGTGCGTTTCGGCATGTCCTCAAAAGCTTATCACGCTTCTTCCTTTCGACACCGAAATATGGGTCGGCTGCAGATCTCACGACAAAGGACCCGTTGTGAGAAATCTCTGCAAAGTGGGCTGCATAGGATGCGGTATATGCGCGAAGAACTGTCCGACAGGCGCCATAACAGTTACTGAAAGCGTTGCTCAGATAGACTATGACAAATGCATCAACTGCGGAACATGCGTTGAAAAATGTCCGAGAAAGATCATCTGGTCCGGTAAAGTGCAGATGTCGGTAGGCGACACAATAGCAAACGAACCCGCAGCAGAACCGGTCGAAAGAAGAAGACGACAGAATACGGAAGACAGATCGTCTGAACAACAATGATTTTTAAAAGAGAAAAAAGCTATAAATATACGCCGGCAAAAAAGCCGCTGACAAGAAAACGAATCGCGCTGTATGCTGTAATTGCGGCAGCGTTATTCGTTCTCGGCTTTTTTTCGGCATATCCGATTATGACATTGGTAGGTATGTTTTCATGAACGGTAAAATCAACGGAAAAGAAATCAGATTTGAAAAAGGACAAACGCTTCTGGATATACTCGGCAATTCCGAATTCACACTTGATGCTCCGTGCGGCGGCAGAGGCGTCTGCGGGAAATGCAAAGTGACCGCCAAAGGCATACTTTCGCCAATAACGGCAAAAGAACGCGCGCATCTGACGGAAGACGAGATAAAAAGCGGGATCCGTCTTGCTTGCTATTGCCGTGCCGAAGGTGAGTTTGAGCTTTTTACCGGAAATTCTTTTTATGAGATACAGACCTCTGCGGATCATGCGGAATATGAAATATGTCCGGATGAAAAAGTAATTGATTTTGCCCAAAAAAAAGGCAGAGCAGTCGGAGTTGCAACAGATATAGGCACAACAACCGTTGTTTCGGTATTTTATGATCTGATTTCAGGCGAAAAGCTGTTTGAAACATCCGCTATAAACGCTCAGAAAACGTTCGGCGGCGACGTAATGTCCCGTATCGGGTTTGCGATAGAGTCGGATAACGGAGACGAAACGCTTCAGAATGCAATAATCGGGCAGATCAACGGAATGATCAAACAATCAGGAATCAACACCGATGAAATATGCAGAATATTCATATGCGGCAATACAACGATGCAGCTCACAGCATCAAGACTTTCGATAAAATCGCTTGGCGCTGTTCCTTTTGAACCTCTCTCGTATTTCGGTTGTTTTTTCAATGCCGAAAGCCTCGGTTACAACGCAAAGAATGCAGACATTTATTTTATGCCGTGCTGCGGAGGATTTTTCGGCGGAGATGCCGTCGCTTGCATGCTTCCGTGCGGATACGGTGACGGAAAGACAAAATTCATTGCGGATATAGGAACGAACGGTGAGCTTTCGCTTGAAGACGGAGATAATATATACGGGTGCTCCACAGCTGCAGGACCCGCCTTTGAAGGCGCATGCATAAGATTTGGAACGGGAAGCGTTGAAGGAGCGATAAACGGAGTAAAAGCAAGCGACAGTAATCCTGACGGATTTGAACTGAAAACTATCGGAAATAAAGCGCCTGTGGGTATCTGCGGTTCAGGGCTTATAGATATAATCAATGTGTGTCTCAAAAAGGAATTGATCGACGAATCAGGACATATAGATGATGACTGTCCCGAATTTGAAGGCGACTGCGCGATCAAAATAACGGACGGAATTTATCTGACGCAAAAAGACGTTCGCGAAATACAGCTTGCAAAATCGGCTATCTGCGCAGGGACGATCGTGCTGGACGGAATGATACAAACAAAAGAAACACCTCAGGTAAGTATTGCAGGCGGTTTCGGAACAGCGATAAATCTTGAAAGCGCGAAGGGAATAGGACTTTTGCCTGAAAATTACTGTGAAAAGGCAAAGGCTGTCGGAAATGCCGCACTTGCGGGAACAACAATGGCGCTGCTTTCCGAAAACAGCAGAAAAAAAGCCGAAACGCTCGCAAAAAAAGTCTGCATTCTCGATCTGTCAACCAATCCTGTATTTCAGGATGAATATGTTGAGAATATGATTTTCGATATATGAATAATCTCGATAAAACATCAGAAATGGACTTTAACGCTAATTTTTACAAAAAGATCAGACAATACGGTGAAGATAACACTATACACCGTTTTCATATGCCCGGGCACAAAGGAAATGAAAAGTTTTTCGGAACCGATATTGCCGCATACGACGTTACAGAAACAGAAAAAACCGACAATCTGTTTTTTCCGAAAAATGAGCTCATCGAAGCGGAACAAAGGGCGGCACGGCTTTTCGGCGTAAAAAGGACTGTTTTTCTTGCCGGCGGCGCAACACTTGGGAATCAGACGGCGTTATCGTTTTTTCAGGGAAGAAAAATTCTTTTTGAAAGAAATATACATATATCTGCATTGAATGCCGCGATGCTGCTTGATATTGAACCTGTTTTTGCGTATAACGGCTTTGACAGCCATACAGGCGTTGTTTTACCGATAAGCCCCGATGATATCCAACAGAAGCTTGATAAAGAAAAGGATATTTCCGCCGTTTTTTTAACGTCTCCGAATTATTACGGACTTTGCGCGGATATACGCTCAATAAAGAAGATATGCGACAAGCACGCCGTAAAGCTTATTGTTGATAATTCGCACGGAACACACCTTGTTTTTTCCGAAAACTGTTCCGGCGCTCCGGATTACTGCTCTCATATGGCGGATATAACAGTCGATTCTGCGCATAAAACTCTTCCGTCTCTTACGGGAGCGGCAATGATCCATTTCAATTTTGAAATATCGCGTGAAGAAATATGTTCACATATGCTTGCTTTTTCGTCAACCAGTCCTTCATTTTTAATTCTGACATCTCTTGACTATGCGTGCAGCTGGTGTGAAAAAAACAAAGTCAGATTTCAGGAAACAAACAATAAAGTTGACAGATTAAAGAAAAAGCTGAAATCTGCAGGCATACATGTGATCGAATCTGATCTGTACGATCCGATGAGGCTATGCATTGCTGCAAAAAACGCATCAGAGATCGATTTGCATCTCAGGGGCCAAGGCATCATTTCCGAAATGCAGACAGGAAACCTCATAGTATTTATGTTCTCTCCGTTCAACAGCGACGAAGACTTTTCGGCAATCGAAAATGCGCTTTCAAAAGAACATTTTGAACGCCCCGACCACAACATCAAACCTTTTCCCGAAACAACGATGGCTATTCCCTCAAAAACGGCGTTTTTCGGGAGAAATACGGAGACAGACGTAAAAAAAGCTGTCGGAAAGATTGCGGCAAGAGCCGTCATTCCCTACCCTCCCGGAGTGCCGATACTTATACCGGGGGAGCTGGTCACAAAGGAGAATGCTGACTTTCTTATGATCAATAATACAAAAAAGGTGACAGTCTGTGAAATTTGACGGTCTGATTGGCAACAACGGCGTTAAAAAAACTCTTGAAAAGCCGTTTCACGCATATATAATACACGGTCCAAAAGGGTCGGGCAAGCACACGCTTGAAAAAATACTTACTGCATCTTTCGTATGTGAAAGCGATGAAAAACCGTGCGGGAAATGCAGCCAATGCAAAAAATATCTGTCGGGAAACCATGTTGATGTAATGTATATTCCAACAGATATAAAGGTAGGCATACTCAGAGAAAAGCTGAAAGACGCCTCATATCTGCCAAATGAGGCAGAGCACAGGGTTTTTGTTTTTTACGAAGCGGAAAAGCT
>JAEEJJ010000013.1 GCA_016281805.1 Clostridiales bacterium | reverse complement strand
CCTCCCTGTCGAAAACATCATCGTTTTCCTTTAGTATTTTTCTTTTCTGACCGCTGCCCACAGGGTCGGTCTTCAATCCGTCATAAGGATAAAGCGTATATTTTTCAAATGTTTTTTCGAGCTCTGCCGCAAGATGTCTCCGGATATCTTCGTATTCGGGCATGCCGATCAGATTGTTGTTCTCTTCCGGATCAACGCTCAGATCATACAGCTGATGGCCTCCGAATATTCCCTCATAAACATATTTATACCGGCGGGTTCGTATCATTCTGACAGGTCCGTATTCATCTATGATACATATCTGACGGTCTTTGGGCAGACATCCTTTTGTCAGTTCTTCAAGAAACGATTCACCGGGAACAAGATCATCTTCGCTCTCAGTCTTAGGCAGTCCGAAAAACTCTCTCAGCGTAGGCAGAACATCGCAGTGACTGATAAGATTATCGACCTGTGCGCCTCGGCGTACAAATTTCGGTCCCCATACGATAAACGGAACTTTTACAGACGTATCATACATATTTTGCGGATACGTTCCGTTGCCTTTGCCCCATACTCCGTGCTGACCGAGATTCATCCCGTTGTCTCCGGAAAAGACGACGACTGTGTTTTCCGAGAGTCCATTTCGTTCAAGCGCAGCCATAACTTTGCCTATTCCCTCATCCATAGCGGTTATGGCAGAATAATATCCTTTGAGCAGATATTTTCTTTTTTCATCAGTATCGCCTACTTCGTCCATTGCTATCTGATCAGGGTGTAAGGCGGTAAACGGATGACAATCGAATCGGCAGCTGTCATACATCGAAAGAATATTTTTGCGATGCTGATCATGCGTCCACGGCATATGAGGTGCTGTATAGTGCAAATGAAGAGAAAACGGCTCCGATGGGTGGTTATCTATAAATTGCACCGCTTTCTGTGTGAAAAAATCGGTAACGTATCCGTTAAGATACTGCGGTTTACCGTTTATGCAAACATCGGGATGCATATATTCGCACCCTCCGCTCAAAAGGACTGTCCATTCGTCAAAACCGTCCCGCTTTTTAAGACTGTCGCCCATATGCCATTTACCCACGAATCCCATTCTGTAGCCTGCACTGCGGAGAATATCAAAACAGTTCGGGATACCTTCGAGATAATCAACAGCCTCTGTATCGGCTTTGTATCGGCTTTGAAGCTCTTCAGGCAGACTGCCGCAGGAAACATTGCCTCCGCAAAGCCAGTCATGAACTCCGTGCGCAGAGGGCATTCTGCCGGTAACAAGACTGCATCTTGCGGGAGAACAAACCGGCGACGCACAGAAGAAGTTTGTAAAATATGTGCCCTCATCTGCCAGTCTGTCAAGATTAGGTGTTATTATTTCGGGAGTCTCACGTCCAAGAGCCCATGCGCCGTGATCGTCTGAAAGGATAAAAACGATATTCGGTTTTTTCATACCGAATTCCTCTCTTAAATATCTGAATTTTTATGTCGCCGCTGCAATCATGCAAGACCTGGCTTGCACGGTTTTCCGATCGACTTTCGGTAAGCAAAAAACAATTCTTCGGTTGCAAGCGCCATTTTTGTAACGGAAAAATCTTCGCCGTGAGGATATATATACCATGTGTCCGTTAATGTATTAAGATCAACACAGTCACCGTGCTTGCCGAGATAATCGTATTCGATATGGCATGAATAAAGAGACGGAACGGGTTTTTCCATTTCAAAAAAATCGCCGTCAACATCGGTGCCTTTTACATGAAAGCCGTTCATATCGTGTATCAGAGTGCCTTCGCCAAGCCTGATAAACCGTTTTGCGTTAGGCAGAGAATCAACTGTTACGGCAAGGTTTCCGCTTGAATAAACGCCATCTTCAACTTCTTTTCTTACGTTTGTCCGCTCCCATTCATACCAATCCGGAATATGAGAAAACTCGGTATCTCCGTTTTCGGCTTCAAGCTCTCCGAGTTCGGTCATAACCCATTTTTTACCGCATGACCGGCAATATAGAGTATTGTTTTCGCTTGCCATACGGAATTCCGTTTTACATGACGGGCATTGATAAAGAACCTTATGAAGCCCCTCTGCCCGTTTTTTGTATGTTATATGTATATCCTTTTCTTTCTGCCAGTTGAAATCATCATATTGAAAAGCATCAAGAATTTTTTGATTTATTTCATCTGTTGATGCTGTTTTCAGCTGTTCGGGGGTAAAGAGAAGTGTCATTTCAGCCTCTGTAGGCGCAACTCCCCTGTCGTGAAGATTCCAGAACGGAGAGTTTATGTGATGTCCGTGACATATAAGCGATACGACAGGAACCTTCAGCAGGCGGCAGAATTTGCCCAACGATTCCGGAAGAACCGCAGTAGTGCCGCAAAGAGAGTATCTCGCTTCAGGATAAAGGACGATTATATCGCCGTTTTTTATGGTTTTCTGCAGCTGTCTGACAAGCGTGATGTCATTTGTGAATTTTCTTTTGCATATGCATCCAACGTCTCGCAGCAGTTTTTCGCGACCTATAAAACCGTCTATCGCAACAACATAATTTGCCCTGTTTGGAAATATCGCTTTTGTTGCGACCTTAAAATCAAAAAAGGCGTTGTGATTGCAAAGCAGAATATACGGCGGTTTTATCTCATCCATTCCCGTTTTTTGCAGCCGGACTTTGTGTCTGAGAAGGTCGGGAAGACTTATCAGAATAGTGAGCGGTCTCAGATACCATTTTGTGCGGACAGGCGGCGCCGCCATATCAAAACGGATAAACTCCCTGCGCATTATATCAACTCCGATCCATAAAATGATTTCAAGGCATTATATATTGTAATTATAACATAAAATCGTCACATATTCAAGAAAGAGGATAAAAGTCACAATTATTTTACATTTATTTTTCACGGCAAAAAAGCACGGAAAAACCGATCTTACGTGCCTGAACATAGTATAAATCACCTATGTACAACGGAAAAACAAAAACATCGCAAAAACCACCTGAATAAAGCCTGTTTATCGTCACAAAGTATCAGTTTTCATAAAATTCACACAATTGTACTTGATTTTAGGAGCAAAACAGTGTATTATTATTGCAAAGAAATGGCAAAAAAACAAATGCCATTCAAGAGTAAATAATTAAATGAAAAAAGGAGAAAAACATGAAACGCATTGCTACTTTATCACTCGTCTTCCTCTTTGTTTTCGCATTAGTTACCGGATGCGCCGGCGGCTCGTCATCTTCAGCAGCAGGCACATATGTAACAAAATCAGTGAACGGTGTAGCTGTTGATGATTACTTCAAGCAGGAACTCGGCGACGATGTCAGCGAAATGCTTGATATGCTTGGCATTGAATCGTTTTCGGAATTTCTGGTAATAGAACTCAAAGCAGACGGAACAGCCGTTATCACCAGCATGGCAGAAGATCCCGAAACCGCTTCATGGACACAGGATGGCAATAAGCTCATCATTACCGCAGACGGCGAACCGCAGGACTGCACGATCAACGGAAATGAGATCACAATAGGTCTTGAAGGCGAACAGATCGTTCTCATAAAGAAATAATCCGCATTTTCTATTAAACCTTTTCGAAAACATACGACCGCCGCAGTGTTGCGGCGGTTTTAGTTTCTGCGATTCAGTTCAGCACGAATTAATCGTGAAAAAGCATTTCGAAACAGATTGTTTTCCGGAGATACCGACGAAATATGAATTCCGTATTTCTTCATATGAGCAGAACCGCTGTAATGCGCTTAAACCTTACACCGAAACAAAACAATATTATTTCTTTCTTTTTCTCTCAAAAGCACATAATTATGGTGATAAAAGCGTCAGTTTTTTTATAATGGAGCATTTTTGCGGGAAGTGTGCTTTTTTTGTCAAAAAGTCTCTCTTGAAATTACTTATGTTTTGATTTATAATGTTTAACGATTGAAAAATTCAACTCTTGAAAGGAGAAATATATAATGAACGAACAATGCTCACGCGAGCTTCAGTATTCAGACGAAGTTGAAAGAATGTGCGTTGTTGCAAAAGGTCCTCATCACGGACCTGCCCCGATCCCCGAAGAGGGACGCTGGGTAAAAGCATATGACATAAAAGACATTTCAGGTCTTTCTCACGGTATAGGCTGGTGCGCACCTCAGCAGGGCGCCTGCAAGCTTACGCTCAACGTTAAAGACGGAATAATCGAAGAGGCTCTCGTTGAAACTCTCGGTTGCTCAGGCATGACCCATTCTGCTGCGATGGCCGCAGAAATCCTTCAGGGCAAAACACTTCTCGAAGCCCTCAACACAGACCTTGTATGCGACGCAATAAATGTTGCTATGAGAGAAATATTCAAACAGCTCGTTTACGGACGTTCACAGACCGCTTTTTCCGAAAACGGACTTCCCGTTGGCGCATCTCTTGAAGACCTCGGTAAGGGTCTCCGCTCACAGATCGGCACCATGTTCGGCACAAAGGCCAAGGGCGTACGTTACCTTGAAATGGCTGAAGGCTACGTTCTCAACGTTGCAATGGACGAAAACAACGAAATCATCGGCTACAAATTCATACATCTCGGCAAAATGATGGACGCCATAAAGAAAGGCGTAGATCCGAAAGAAGCGTATGAGAAAAACATCGGAACATACGGCAGATATGACAACGCGGCGAAATATATCGATCCGCGTCATGAATAAGGAGGCGGGATCTGATGGCATTGTTTGAAGGATACGAAAGACGTATTGACAAAATAAACAAGACTGTAAAGGAATACGGTTTTTCATCTATTGAAGAAACTCGCGATTACTGTCTTTCAAAAGGCATAGATGTTGACGCCATAGTTAAAGGCGTTCAGCCCATTGCATTTGAAAATGCCGTATGGGCATACACTCTCGGCTGCGCTATCGCACTGAAACTCAATAAAAACAACGCTGCCGATGCTTCCGAAGCCATAGGTATAGGACTTCAGGCGTTCTGCATTCCCGGCTCTGTTGCCGAAAACCGCAAGGTCGGTCTCGGTCACGGAAACCTCGGAGCAATGCTTCTTCGCGAAGAAACTGACTGCTTCTGCTTCCTTGCAGGACATGAGAGCTTTGCAGCAGCAGAGGGCGCTATAGGTATTGCAAGAAAAGCCGACAGAGTGCGCACTAAACCCCTTCGCATCATTCTGAACGGTCTCGGCAAAGATGCCGCTTATATCATTTCAAGAATAAACGGATTCACATATGTTGAAACCGATTACAACTTTGCAACTGAAGAGCTTAAAATCGTTCGCGAAGTAAAATTCTCAGACGGTGAAAGAGCAAAAGTTCGCTGCTACGGCGCAAACGATGTTCTTGAAGGCGTTGCGATAATGAAGCATGAAAAAGTTGACGTTTCCATTACAGGCAACTCAACCAACCCCACACGTTTCCAGCACCTTGTTGCGGGCACATATAAAAAGTGGGCAATAGAAAACGGTAAGAAATACTTCTCCGTAGCTTCAGGCGGCGGAACAGGCAGAACACTTCACCCCGACAATATGGCGGCAGGCCCCGCTTCATACGGTCTTACAGACTCAATGGGCCGTATGCACGGTGATGCTCAGTTTGCAGGATCATCTTCTGTTCCCGCTCATGTTGAAATGATGGGGCTTATCGGCGCAGGCAATAACCCGATGGTTGGTATGACTGTTGCATGTGCGGTCGCTGTTGCGGAAGCGCTCAGGAAATAATCACTCGATACAATAAAAAACCGGACGTCTTTTCGACATCCGGTTTTTTTTCGATCAATCTTTTTGTTTATTCTTATTTTTTTCGGCAAGTGCGACAGTTTTATCGACATAATTATCAAATGAAATCTTCAAACGCTTGAAATATGCCGTGTTTATGCTGTAAAACAGCTGAAGTCCGTCACGCTTTGAAATATAAATAATATTATCGTTTCTGAGACCGCCTACATGACGTCCGACGGTAGTGATGGGTATATCCATTATTTTAGAAAGTGTTGAAATGGTGATTTTACCGTATTTTGCGATCAGGTCTATAAGTTCCACGCGAATGTCGTTGCCGGCTGTAACTATAAATCTTTTTGCATCTACGGGTTTTGTCTGTCCGCGATTCCAGAAGCATTCGGTATGTCTGTAACCGAGAAGCATATATGCCTTTTTACCTTTTTCATGGCATGAAACGGCAAACTGGTTAACGAGTGGGATCGCAACGTATGTTTCATCATATTTTTCCGGACTGTATGAAAACTCCTGAGAATAAAGTTCAAGATTCAGTCCGCTCTTTATCTGTTCAAAAGCATAAAGTGATTCTTTTTCGTATTTTTTGTGAAGCTCGCTGACGTGCTTATATACTCTGTTGAAATAATCAGCCAGCACTTTTACGGCATAATCAAAATCGTTAAGGATATATGTAACTTTGAGCTTGAATTCGGAAGAATCGCTGAGTTCTTCCATTTGAGTGATGAAATAAGCGGGATTTTTTCGGAATTCGGAAATATCGGCATCGTCGCCGAAGATCGTTTTTATAAATATATTAAAAAGTGACTCTTTTTCTTTTACAAAAAGCTTGTTTACGGTTTCAAGATCAAAATTCTCCGCATAATTCTCGCCGACTTCCTGCAAAAACCTGATCAGACTTGAATTGCCGTCCGGTCTTACAAGCGCAAATGGCGCAAGATAATCAGGCAGTTTGTCTGTCCTCTCTCTTAAAAAATGCAGACATTTTATCATAAAATCAGTATCTTCATAAACCGATAAAAATTTCTTTTCGGTATACACATCGTAAAAATAATCTGTTAAGAAAAATGCCGTATCATAAATTTTGCCCATTTCGGGATTAAAAATCATACTTACTTATCCTCCTTGTTTCATTTTTTTGAATAATTGTTGTGTTAGTTTTATGTCATATTTTACTTCATTTTTTTTGTTTTGTCAATGGAAAAAATCATAATTTTTTAATTTAAATATAATAAATTTTGTCAATCAAACGCAAAAATGAAAAGATCAAAACAAAACAGATATACTATGCCAAAAAACAGCATATTCGCTTCCATATGATGTTTTTTTTGGGGAAATGTTTCTATAAACGGAAATAGGCATGCAGTTTTCAAAATCTGGACTATGGATATATAAATATAATTCCCGGTTTTTTTTCTTGACAAAATTGTGCGATTGTGATATAATAAAAAAAAATGGTGATTGATTATGAAAAAGTCTGTTTCTCTGTTTTTTTTCGGTATTATGATGATTTCCGTTCTGCTTTCGGTATCATGTTCACAGGCACCGGAAGTTTTTGACGTTGACCTGGACACCGATCTTGCGATCGATATGTCAGATATAACATTCCGCTGGGGTACGGCGTGGTTAACGCAGTTTTATCCGAGCGAAGGTTTCAGTAATGCGGGAGACAAAATGCGTGCTCATTACCGCGAAATTGAGAAAGAACTCGGCTGTAAAATCGAATTTCTTGCATGGCAGGACGGCGGAACGAGGGTAATGGAGCAGGTGGCTGCAGGTATGCAGACGCTCGACGTTATAGACAGCCATGCCACTAATGCCGGAATTGAGCTTTATCGTGCAGGCTTGCTTACACCGGTGGATGATATTCCGAACATAAACGGCTACGATGAAAAATTCGGACCGCTCCGTTTTCGTCAATACGGTATATTTGACGGAAGACTATACGGACTTTACCAGTATAACTGGGATTTCGCTCCCGAATTTGCGTGCTCCATGACATTCAACACAGATATGCTCAATTCTTTCGGTCTTACTCTCCCCTATGAATATCAGGAAAACGGAAGATGGACATGGCAGGAATACGAAAATCTGCTTTTCTCTGTAGCTGACGCTGCAAAAAACTACGGATACGATTCAAAATTTGCGCCCCATGTTGCAAATATGCCCGAACGTGACGCCTTAGGTTTCATGTTTGTAAACGGGTGTCAGGTAATAGAAAAAGACGCAAACGGAAATTATGTTTTCGGCCTTGACAATCAGAAAGGCATAGATGCTCTTGAATACCTGAAACGTCTTTATAATGAAGATCTGTATGTCGTAGGCGATGTCAATGTGTTTATGAAAGATAAAAATGCCGCTTTTATGACAACAGAGTCGTATTATGCTACACATTTTACAGAAAACAACGAAAGCAACTACCTGCCGGGAAATGACATCACATACGGCTTTATCAATTACCCGCACGGACCGAACGGCGATGAAAACTGTGTTTCTGCGTATGTTCATAAAGTAAGACGTCTCAACTGGGTAATCAAATACAGCGGCAATGAGCTTTCGGATATAGGCATTTTCCTTGACAAAATGTTTGAACCGATCGATGATGAAGGCGGATGGAGATCGTCTCTTGAGCGCTACGTTTTCTTCGATCAGAGAGACTTTGATAATTACAGCTTTATGCTTGAACACATCAATTACAGGCACGATCTTGATCTCGGCGAAAACGCCTCAAGCAAAATGGACGATGCATTCACGAACGTTATCACACGTTCAAGATCGGCAACGGAAGCGTTCAATTCGATCCGTACGGTTGTAAACGAGGCAATCGCGAAAAATGTTAACTGGGTGTTTGAAGATATCGTTGCGCAGTAGCAAATCTTTTAAGAACTGTTAACACTATTATTAAACAAGCCCGAAAACATTACCGTTTTCGGGCTTGAAAACCAAAGTGCTTAAGCGTTTTATTATCCGACGTCCATTCCGCCGTTGTAAGTGGGAATATCCGAGTTATTGGAATGCTCAAAATTCTCATCGTATAAACTGATAAAATATCCAAAATCGCTTGCAGGCTTAAAGTGTATCAGTTGATCATAGGTTGCGTGAAGAGTAAAATAATATTTAACATTTGTAGTAACATATAAACCGTTATCCACCTCTTCCGTAACTGTTTCCAATGCAACAATATAGCCTTCGTCGTCAAGTCTCGTCGTTTCCAAAGAGGTTAAGAAGTTCTGTCCCGGAATAATGTGTGTTCCGTAGCGGAAAAACTCAACCATAACCCGATAATAAACATCATCCTCGTAATATTCCATTGCATCTTCAAGCGACGCAGATAAAAGAACTGTCCCGTTGTTCACCGTAATATCTTCATTCGGTTTAGAATCTCCGAGGCCCGAGATCATCGGCTTTCCGTTCAGTATTTCCTGATTGAGCGGACCGTTTGAATCGGGGACTTCCTGTATAATGTCTATAATGTCAGGCATACCGATATCCGGATTTTCAACTGACGGATCGGTTTCGATCGCAGTTTTTTCGGTCTCCGGCTTAGTTTGTTCAACACTCGGTATGATCGCGGTGTTTTCGGCAACGGTTTCCTCAATAACCGTCTGCTCTACCGTTTCAACGTCTTCCGTTTCCGCTATCGGGTCCGTTTTCGGTGTGAGCTTGGGATATGCGAAATATACTCCCGCAATCAGCACCAGGCAAGCCGCCGCTGCCGCAACGTACTGCCAACGAAAATGCGCCGTTTGTTTCTCCGCTTTTTCAACAAATTTGCTGTCTATACCGCCTATGGCGTCCAGTAATTCATAATCTTTCATACTGTAAAACCTTTCCTTTCCAGATATCCCCGAAGCTCCGTTCTCATTCGGGAAAGCATCATTTTTACTTTGCTTTGGCTGAAACCGTACCGTCTGCCGATTTGCGGGACTGTATCGAAAAACCAGTATCTTCTTACAAACACGTTCTGCTGCTCGCTGCTGCGGCTTTCAAGAAAAGCGTTTATCGCTTCCGCAAGCTCCGATGACTCGATTTTTTCTTCCGCAGCCATCCCTTCGGAAGGTATGCATTCCAATATCTCTTCGGTAAGTTCGCAGAATATCGCGCTTCTTTTTTCGCTGTTTCTCTTTCTGCATATATCTATTGCAAGATGTCTCGTTATTTTTCCAAGAAACGAAAACAGATATGTTCTCGGCTCATTCGGCGGAATAAGCTTCCACGCGCGCATATAAGTGTCGTTTTCGCATTCTTCAGCGGACTGCATATCGTTTACTATCCTGTTTGCCGCCGCGAGCAGCTTCGAGCCGTATTTTCGCTGCGTTTCGGCTATCGCCTTTTCGTTTCTCGAAAAATACAGATCCACGATTTTCGAATCGTCCATTTCAGCTTCTCCTTTGGTTTATTCGGGCGCCTTCACCCTTATAAGCGTATTTTACGCCCGAACCGTCACAAGATTGTCTGAGGTTTTGTATGAATAAAGGGGCTGTCTTATTGCGACAGCCCCTTTACTTAAGCTATTCTTTATTATACCTTTTCGTAGCTTATAATCCACGACTTCAGCACTGATTGCACTTTTGTTACCTTCACAGTAACGGTATCACCTGCTTTAACACCAGGATTTTCAGATGAGCAAAAGTTCAAGTGTTCACCCGTTGTCATATTGTAACCAAACGCACTTTCAGGAATCAATTCCGAAACCGTAAATGTAACAACTTTCGGTAGTCATTTTAGGTTTTTGATAATTCGTGGACCAGACTAACGTTTGCTGAACTGCGGAGCGCGTCTTGCGGCTTTGAGACCGGGCTTCTTTCTTTCTTTCATTCTCGGGTCTCTTGTAAGGAAGCCTGCTTTTTTGAGCGTGGGCTTGAGGTTTTCGTCAGAAACAACGAGAGCTCTTGCAAGTCCGTGACGGATAGCGCCTGCCTGACCGGAAACGCCGCCGCCTACTACGGTAGCTTCGATATCATATTTGCCCGTAAGAGCTGTAGCTTCAAGGGGCTGACGGACGATGAGCTTAAGAGTTTCGAGACCGAAATAATCATCTATATCTCTGCCGTTGATGGTAATTTTACCTGTTCCCTGATAAACGCGAACGCGTGCAACAGAATGTTTCTTTCTTCCTGTTCCGTAAAAATACGGTCTTTTGGATTCGTACATCAGTTTCGTCCTCCTTAGTCAATGTTGAATACTTCGGGCTGCTGAGCTGCATGCTTGTGCTCAGGTCCGCTGTAAACACGAAGACGGCGCATAGCGCTGCGTCCGATTACGTTGTTGGGGATCATACCTTTTACGGCGAGTTCGAAAACGAATTCGGGATTCTTATCCATCATGGTTCTGTATTTAACTTCCTTCAGACCACCTACCCAGCCGGTATGATGACGATACAGTTTCTGATCGAGTTTTTTGCCTGTCCATATAACTTTATCGGCGTTGACAACAATTACAAAATCACCGCAGTCAACGTGAGGTGTGTATGTCGCTTTATGTTTGCCTCTTAAAAGAACGGCGACTTCTGCGGCAACACGGCCGCAAGGCTTGTTTGCTGCATCTACAACGTACCATTTACGTTCAATGTTCGCAGCGTTTGCCATGAATGTTGACATGATTATATCCTCCGTTTTATTTTTCAATACCCGCAAATTATATCACAAGAGCATTTAATTGTCAATACCTGTTTTGAAATTTTTATTGCTGTGATTTTGCAATCTTCATTTTTCTCTGTTTTTCTCGTATTTTCTTCGTTTTTCTCAACTGCAAAAATAAAATTTCACAAATTACCTGATAGATAAGCGGTAAAAATCGTCGAAAAATGTTATTTTCGCAGCAGTTTACAGAATTAAAAATTGAAGAAATCAATAAATATATAAAGATATTCTTGGTTTTGACTAAAAAAAACACGGTTTTTTGCCGAAATCATCCGAATACCGCTGTATTTTACGAACGCGGCTGCAGACAAAAATAATACGGCAAACGCTATTGACAAATCCTTTTAGTTATGTCATAATAATCCCGAAAATAAATGCCTGTTATGCTGAACGGACCGATTTCACAAAAAACGGCATTTGAAACGGGAGACGATATATGATAATTCCGATTAAAATACGCGTGACCTCAATTATCCTCAAAGTTATCGTTTTTATTTCCGCATTTCTCGGTGTATTCTTGAGCGCATACGCATCAAAGGACGTATTTATGGGCGGCAGCACGGTATTTATGTTTTTTACGATACAGTCAAATATTGCGATCGCGCTCATTTCATTTGTCGGGATATTTTTTCTTGTCGGTAGCAAACCTGTAAACCGTATCTGGTATGTGATCAAATTTGTCGGGACAGTATCTATTACACTGACAGGGGTTGTTTTCACATTTGTTTTAGCGCCTACACTCGGAGAATATGCGTGGAATATTCAGAACATTCTCACTCATGTAATTGTTCCTGCTGTTTCGATCATTGACTTTTTTATTACGGGAATTTACGGCAACATCGCAAAACGCAATATTATCTTCGTAATCGTTCCCCCTGTTGCATATGCGGTCTATGCAGGCATCGGATATGCGCTTGGATGGGAATTTGCCGAGGGGATCAACTATCCGTATTTTTTTCTCAACTGGGGCAGTCCTGCAGGCGCGTTCGGGTTTTCCGATACACTTCCGTTTATGGGGACAATGTGGTGGATTTTTGCCTTACTGATTTTTCTTATCGCCGTAGGTTACGTTTATCTTCTGATCATCAACATAATAAAAAAAACGATGGAAAGGAAGCAAGACAATGCAGACTGATTGTGAGATCATCGGTATAAATGAAAATTCATTCCGGATAGAAAACAACGGCGTAAGAATGTTTCTTTTGCTCGGAACAAAGAAAGCTCTTCTTATTGATTCGGGAATGACCGCTGAAAAAATAAAGGATACGGTAAAAAGCATAACTTCGCTGCCTGTAGAACTGTTCAACACACACGCAGACCCTGATCATATAAGCGGAAACATCGAGTTTGATAAATTCTATATGCATCCTGCGGAAGAGGAAAATTACAGAAATCATGGAGGCAAAGGCACGATCATACCCGTTTGTGAAGACGACGTGATCGATCTCGGAGAAAGACCGCTGAGGGTTATCGATCTTTGCGGACATACACCGGGAAGCGTTTCGCTGATGGATGAAAAGGCGCGTGTGCTCATAAGCGGCGACCCTATACAATACGGTACGATATTCATGTTCGGCAAAATGCGGAATATGAACAGATATATAGAAAGTCTTAAAAAACTCGAACGACACCGACACAGATTTGATGAGATATGGCCGTCTCACGGAGCATTCCCGCTGAAAAACGACGCCATAGACTTTGTAAGAGGCTGTGCGGATAAGATCGTATCCGGTGATGCCGAAGGACAGCAGGTTGTCTTTCACGGAAACACCATTATCAGATACGATTTTGAAAAAACGGTTTTTTTATGCGATCAGAACCACAGGAGGGAAAACAAATGAGAACGATACGCATCACCGGAAAAGGAAATCTTAAGATCCATCCGGACATAACACGGATCACGATCACCTTGACCGGTCTTTACAAAGATTATGCGGAAGCGCTGCGGCGCTCTTCGGAAGATACAGAAAAGCTGAAAGATATTATTTCGGTTTTCGGTTTTGAAAGAAAAGATCTGAAAACTATTGATTTCAGCGTGGATACCGAATACGAAAGCTATCGCGAAAACAATGAATACAAACAGCGTTTTGCGGGATACAGATACAGGCATGCGATGAAGATCGAGTTTGAATCGGACAATGACAGGCTCGGAAGAATTCTTTATTCTCTCGGAAACAGCGCGCTGAACCCTGAATTTTCGATAAGTTATACCGTAAAGGATCAGGAAGCGGCAAAAAACAGTCTGCTTGAGAAAGCCGTTGCAGACGCAAATCAAAAAGCCATTGCGCTCACAAAGGCTGCGGGAGTAAGTCTGAAGGAAATAGTATCCATCGATTATTCGAGGGCAGAGCTGAATATGGAGATCAGACCTATGAACAGAATGATGGCTTTCAGCAAAGCGACCGCAAATTATGATACCCAAGAAAGTCTGAGCATGGATATAGAGCCTGACGATATAAACGTTTCTGATACGGTAACAATTGTATGGGAAATCGTGTAATAACGAAAATACTCGGTTTATGATGATTTTGAAATAATAAAAAAGCCATACGCAGGTTTAAAGCCGGCGTATGGCAGTTTTTATCCTGTTTTCAGTTGACATCGGAAGGAATCATTTTTGCGAATGCAATAGCTGCTTTTTTGAGCATATCTATCTCTTCCTGAAGTTCGGAAATCTGCTTTTTCAGATCTGCAATTTCCTCATTTTGCTTATCAATGTTTCTCAGCATCGAGTCTTCGGGAGTTTCATTTTTTGCATTTTCCTCCATGTAGGAAATAAGCTCCTGTTTTTCCTCTTCGGATATGATAACATCGCTTGTATCGGGAATGCTTATTTTTTCGGCGGGCTCTTTATTAAGAGTAACGATGACCCAGTTTTTTACTGTAAGATAAGGAATACCGAGCTCTTTGCTTACCTTATAAACGCTTTCGCCGTCTTCTATTCTTTTAACAACTATTTCTTTTACTTTTTCATTGTAGCGTTTTTTGCGATTCGTGTTTTTTCTGTTCTTAGCTTCTTCAAGCAGCGTCTGTATAAGCTGATCTTTTCTGTCGATCCAGCTTTTTATAGTGAGTGTGGAAAGTCCTGTTTTTTTAGCAACTGAATTGCGCGATTCACCGTTTTCTATTCTGTCTACGATTGCAAGCTTATAATCGGTTGTATATTTTTTCTGAGACATTTTTCTACTCCTTATCATTATTTACAAGTTCCTTTACGGATGCTGCAAGCCCTGCAACTGACTGGATCTGAGACGGAATGATTATCTTTGTTGCCTTACCGTCTGCAGCGGCTGTAAACGCTTCAAGCGACTTTATGGCAATCACTGCATCTGACGGATTTGCCTCGTTCACAAGTTTGATACCCTCAGCAACAGCGGTCTGAACTTTCAGAATAGCTTCTGCTTCACCTTCCGCTTCTCTTATCTTTACCTCTTTTTCCGCTTCTGCTGCAAGTATAGCCGCCTGTTTCTGAGCTTCTGCTTTAAGGATCACGCTTTCTTTCTGACCTTCTGCTACAAGAATAGCGCTCTTCTTGTCGCCCTCGGCGCGAAGGATCGCCTCACGTCTTTCACGCTCAGCTTTCATCTGCTTTTCCATTGCGTCTCTGATTTCTTTGGGAGGAATGATGTTTTTCAATTCGACACGGTTTACTTTTATTCCCCACGGATCTGTTGCTATATCAAGTATCGATCTCATTTTAGTGTTGATGAGATCTCTTGATGTAAGCGTTGCGTCAAGCTCAAGGTCGCCGATGATATTACGCAGCGTTGTAGCCGTGAGATTTTCGATTGCTGACATAGGATTGTCTACGCCGTACGCAAAAAGCTTTGGATCGGTGATCTGAAAATACACTACCGTATCTATCTGCATGGTAACGTTGTCTTTTGTAATGACCGGCTGAGGCGCAAAGTCAACGACCTGCTCTTTTAAGGTTACGGTTTTTGCAACGCGTTCGATAAACGGAATTTTAATGTGAAGACCTGTCTGCCACGTTTTTACATAGGCTCCAAGGCGTTCTACTACCATTGCCTGAGCCTGCGATACGATTTTGATATTGCTTATGATGATCACAAGAAGCAGGATCACAACGGCTCCCCCTGCTACAAGACCGGCGTTAAGTTCGTTTGGCATGATTTTTTACCTTTGTCAAAAGACGTCCTTCCTTAATTGATAATTTATTTTTGTGTATTGATTTCATTCCCGGGTTTTACAATGGCTTTTACGCCTTCTATGGAAACGACCGTAACTTCGCTGCCGATGCCGATCACCGAACCGTCCGAACTTCTCGCTGTCCACTCGGTTCCGTTGATCTTAACTGCTCCTTTTGCGGCAACATTATCGATCTGCTCGGTAACGATCGCGGTTTTACCTATTGCCTGCTCGTAATTTGTGGCGACTCTCTTAGGAAGAATATATTTTTTGACGAGAGGCCTCGTGAGTATGAGAGACACCGCAGAAAAGACAATGAATAAAATGACCTGAAGCCATATTTCCGCACCGAGGACAGACGAGATCAAGGCGCAAAGCGAACCGAAGGCAAACCAGATCGATACAAGATGCACGGTAAGCGCCTCAAAAATTATAAAAACAAACAGCATAATAAGCCAGAATATTGTCATATTAATAAAAGCGGGTAATTCAGTCATAAAGGCACCTCCCTGATACGCATAAAAGGCTGAATTTTACTATAAATCGCAAATATAGCATTAATGATAATTATACATACAAATATTATCATATTATGCTTGAAATTGCAATATCAAATTATGACTTTTTTCGCAATATAATGAAAACTTTTCAATTATCGATGTCTGTTGACAGTTTAACATTTTTTGCGGTCACAAGACTTCTTATTTTTGTCGTTTTTTTTGAAAGCAAATGCAGTATCTGTGTTAAGGGGTTCTTGGTCTGCGCATTTTACCTCAAAAATAAAAACGATCTTCCGTAAAATTTCAAATCACACGCATTTGACTTTTTTTATTCAATAAAAAGACTTAAAAACAGGGAAATAAGACTTGATTTTCCCTCGGAATAATGATATAATATCAATGTATGTTATAATGGGGGTGGAATGTATGGGCGATTTCTTTTCGGAAGTCTGGAGTTTTATAGTTTCAACGATTTCAACCATAAGCTTTTTTGACATTCTGGATATAGCGCTTGTCTCTGTTCTTGTATATGTTGTAGTAAAGTTTTTCAGAGATACAAGAGCCGCATTCCTTTTCAAGGGCATTGCCCTTGTGCTTATACTGTTTTTTCTTTCAAGTATTTTCAAGCTCACGGCAACCAGCTTTATAATAGAATCGTTCCTTGAGTTTGGTGCGCTTGCAATAATTATCATATTTCAGCCTGAAATCCGCTCGGCGCTTGAAAAAGTCGGCCGTAACGGGCTGAAAAGCATTCCGCTTTTGCCGTTTGACGAGAACTCGGTGCATGAAGATTCGACGACCGAGATGATCAACAACGTCTGTAAAGCCGTGGCATACTTTTCCGCGACAAAAACAGGTGCCCTCATCGTTCTTGAAAGAAGCATAAAACTCGGAGACATCATATCTTCCGGCAAATCCGTACCCCTTGATTCAGATACGACCCCTGAACTGATAATGAACATCTTTTTCAATAAAGCGCCTCTTCACGACGGCGCAATGATAATACGTCAGAACCGTATCATAGCCGCAGGATGCGTGCTTCCGCTTTCGGAGTCCTTAATTGATAAAGACCTCGGCACAAGGCACAGGGCAGGCGTGGGCATATCCGAAGTTTCAGATGCGGTAGCGGTAATAGTTTCTGAAGAAACAGGAATAATATCGCTTGCCGTTGAAGGAAAGCTCAACCGCAGATATACTCCCGATGTTCTGCCTCAGGCACTTTCAAAACTGCTTATCAAAGACGATGCTCCGCGCAGCAGAAAAGAAGTTCTTAAAGGTCTGTTGAAGGGAGGAAAGCAGAAAGATGAGTAAAATATCAGGTTTTTTTGAGAAGCTTTTCAGAAATTCTCTTTTTCTTAAAATCCTTTCGGTAATAATCGCCGTTGGTATCTGGCTCTATATAGTTAATGTGGCAGATCCCAGAAGGACCGAAGAATATACAAATGTTCCCATTGCTTTCATTTATGAAGGAACTGTGCCGTATAACAACTCACTTATGCCGCTTGTTACAAGCCGATCTTTTTTTGTCAATGTTCGTGTTTCCGGTTCGAGATCAAGTTTGATGAACTACTCAAAAGATAAAATATCCGCATCACTCAATTTCAACTCCGTTGCGGCGGCAGGAATATACGATGTTCCGATAAGCATTTCACTGGGCGACGACAGTCTCACATACGAAATACTCGGTTCAGATACAATAACGCTTGAATTTGTCCAAAAAAGCAGTATTACGCTGAATGTTGATTTTCAGCAGACCGGAAGCTACAAAACGGGATATTCCGTGATCGATCAGACCGTTTCACCCGAAACGATAACAGTCGAAGGTCCGAAAAATATCGTGGATACGATAAGCTACGCCGAAGTTACGGTTGATGTGACCAACGCCGATAAAAATATAGTCGAATCAGGGGATATCCTGCTTCTTACTGCGGACAGATCGTATGTTGACCGCACATATCTTTCGCTCTCGTCATCACAGGCCACTGTATCCGTTGCACTGCAGTATAAAAAGTCGGTCAAAATAGCAACGACTCTTGTAAATCCATACGGAGGCAATGAGTCGGCATACGCCTCGGTTTCTTACTCACCTTCGCCGTATCTGCAGCTGCAGGGTGACGAAGAGATGCTTTCATTTATAGACACATACAATATCGGAAGCATTAATCTTGCAGATATCACGGACTCACGTAAAACATTCGAATTTACCGTACAGAATCAATCCGGAATCGAAATCGTCAGCGACAGCAAAACGATAACCGCAACCGTAGATCTGGGCAACGCCGTGATCAAAAATTTCCGTCTTTCATCAACAAATCTTAAAAATGCCGAACTTCTGAATATTCCCGAAGGAAAAACGGCAAGAATAACCGATCCGTATAAGGTCATCACTTTACGGGCACAGGAATATACTCTTGCTGAACTGGATTCGAACTCATTCTCTCTTTCCGTAGATCTTTCTTCGATTCCGAATGAAAAAGGCGAATATCCGCTTATTATAGGGCTTCCCTCCGGTGTTTACGGGGGCCTCATGAACAGATATTATGTAAACGTTCTGATCGAAGACGTTGAGCAGTAGTATGTGTAAAATCAAAATGCTTTACATTGTATTTTTCAATTTCTGAGTGTAGGTGTATGAATGGGTGTCGATAAAAACGGACTTATCAGAGATGTCCGATTGCCGTTCGGCCTTTCGGATGATGAGGCAGTAGCAGAAGCTCTTAAAAGAGAGGGGCTTTCACGTTCGTCGAAAGCATTTGTTCTGAGACGCTCCTTAGACGCCAGAAGAAAAGAGATCTCGGAAGTATTCACGATTGCACTTTCGGATTTTTACTCCGATTTTTCATATGATTTTACTGAAGAATACGGCAATAAAAAGAAAGTTCTCATAACCGGCTTCGGTCCTGCAGGGCTTTTTGCCGCTTATCTGCTTGCCGCATACGGCTTTTGCCCGACAGTGGCTGAACGCGGAAAACCCGTGGACGAAAGAGTGAAGGATGTTGAATTTTTCTGGAAAACAGGCATTCTCGATCATGAATCAAACGTTCAGTTCGGCGAAGGCGGTGCCGGAACTTTTTCAGACGGAAAGCTCACAACAAGAATAAACGACAAAAGATGCCGGTTCGTTCTCAACACTTTTGTCGGTTTCGGCGCAAACAGATCGATCCTCTCGGCAGCAAAGCCCCATATCGGTACGGATGCTTTGCGTTCCGTTATAAAAGAGATGCGGAAAAAGATTGTTTCACTCGGAGGAGAAATTCTTTACAACACAAAGCTTACGGACATTGATATCGAGAACGGACGTTTAAGTTCGGTATACCTCAACGGAGAACGAAAACAATACGACGCGCTCATTCTTGCAACGGGGAACGGAGCGGACGATATATACGAAATGTTAATGAAAAAATCCGTTGCCATAGAAAATAAGCCGTTTTCCGTCGGATTTCGCGCTGAATTTCTTCAATCCGATATAAATATAGCCGCATACGGCAAAAACGCTGACAAATACGACCTTCCGCCGGCTGATTTTCAGTTTTTCACACATCTTAAAGAAGGCACGGTTTATACATTCTGCATGTGTCCGGGGGGATATGTCGTTAATTCGTCTTCAGATGAGGAAAGACTTGTTACGAACGGAATGAGTTACAGCGGTCGAAACGGATCGAACGCGAACGCGGCTTTTCTTGCGACCGTTTCGGCATCCGATCCTTCAGAAGCGCTTTTTATGCGAAGAAAAATCGAAAAAACCGCATATTCTCTCCACGGAGGAAAAGCTCCTGCAACACTTGTGAAGAATTTTACGGAAGGAACGCTCCCCACGTCCTTCGGTCATGTTCTTCCGACAATCTTGCCCGGAGCAGAACTCAGCTCATTCGATTCCATATTTCCTAAAAATACGCTGTCTATGCTTCGGAGGGGAATGGCAGAATTCGTAAAACGCTTTTTTTATGACCCTCAGGGCGTGCTTACGGCTCCCGAAACAAGAACTTCAGCGCCTATGCGTATCGTCAGAGACGACAGTTTTTGCGCTGTTGGCGCCTACGGTCTTTATCCGTGCGGCGAGGGCGCAGGATATGCTGGGGGAATAATGTCTTCAGCCGTTGACGGACTCAAGGTCGCTGAAAAAATAATCGGAATCAAGAGTGATTAATTCATATTATTAATACCTTCTAATTTCATGTTTTACACGATATTTTTGTTTATTAAAAATAATATTATCTATATTAGAGGTTCGTTATGACTAATGAAGATAAACGAATATGGGGAATACACACTCGAAATGATGATTTATTCCTCAATAACAAAGTAGTTGCTATAGGTTGGAGAGAACTTGGCAATTTATCTGAAATTGACAACAATAGAAATGCCTTTAAAAAGAAATATATTCAGGTTTTTTCAGATGACACCAAAGGAAGAGTTTCTGTAGTCGCTGGGATGTTGTATAGATTTTGTCATGAAGTTCAGATTGGCGATTATGTTGTGTTTCCGTCTAAAAGCAATCGCGAAGTAAACATTGGGGTAATTGATGGTAATTATGTTTATGATCCAAATCAAATAGAATATGTCCAAACCAGAAAAGTAAAATGGTTAAAGCATCTGCCGAGAACAGCCTTTTCACAAGGAGCACTTTACGAAATAGGCTCTGCAATGACTTTCTTCGAAGTGAAGAATTATGCAGATGAATTTTTAGCTGCACTCAATAATACAAAGAAGACTATCGAAGGCAGTGATTATGAAGACGATACAGTTGCAGCAACCACTGAAGAAATTATTGAAAATACAAAAGATTTTATTCTGAAAGAATTGAGCCGCAACCTGAAAGGTTATGCTCTGGAAGAATTTATAGCTAATCTATTACAAGCCATGGGGTATCGGACTAAGGTGTCACAGCAAGGTGGCGATAGCGGAATAGATATTATTGCATATAAAGATGAGTTGCCTCCGAGAATTGCAGTGCAAGTTAAAAGTCAAGACAGTGATATTAAGGAAACAGTCATTCAGTCATTGAAAGGTGCAATGATGCCAGGTGATTATGGTTTATTTGTAACTCTTTCTAATTATACAAAAAATGCTCAACAGTTTTTAAAAGCGAATCCAATTATTCGTGGCATCAACGGAACTGAATTAGTGGATCTGATTTTAAAATATTACAGCAGTCTTGAAGAAAAGTATAAAAAAATGATACCACTAAAGATGGTATATATTCCTGTTGTAGAAAAGGATTAGTATGCTTACAGAAGGTATTGTATATAAGAAAAAAGGCAGTATGGCGCATATAAAATGCGCCCGTCCGAAAAGCTGCGAACATTGCGAAAACAGTGCGATCTGTTCAAAAAACGAATCGGAGCTGCGCGCATACGACCCTTTCGGAGTATCGGAGGGCGATCTTGTTGAAGTAGAAACACGCGAGGACGCGAAATCGGTCCTTGTAATATCATATATATTTCTTGTTCCCGTGGCAATACTGTTTGCCACATACGGTCTTTTCGTTATCAATCCGTACCTTGCGCTCGCAGGGGCGGTATTGTTTGCGGCATATTTTGCAGGACTGAAAATACTTGACAAAAAATTCGATCCGAAAGTCAAAATAGTCCGCATTATTGAAAAAACCAAAAATGAAATCCGGCAGTAAAGGAATAGCAAAATGTATCACACAGGTCTTGACATAGGTTCAACAACAGTTAAAATATACGTAGTGGACGATAATCTGTCCACGGTATATACAAAATATAAACGTCATTTGTCCGACGTCCGCAACGCGGTCCTTTCCTTGATTCTGGAAGCATGTGATGAACTCGGAGATATCACATCAACGCTTTCTGTAACAGGATCCGGCGGCGTCGGTCTTTCTCAGCATATAGGCGTTCCGTTCGTTCAGGAAGTTATCGCAGGCACAGCAGCCGTCAAACGCGTTGCTCCGCAGACGAACGTTGCAATAGAGCTTGGCGGAGAGGACGCAAAGATAACGTATTTCGAAGCTTCTCCCGAGCAGCGTATGAACGGAACATGCGCGGGCGGAACCGGAGCATTTATTGACCAGATGGCATCGCTTCTTCAGACAGATGCCGACGGACTTAACGAACTCGCAAAAAACTGCACGGAAATATACCCTATCGCAGCTCGCTGCGGCGTTTTTGCAAAAACTGACGTTCAGTCTCTTCTCAACGAGGGCGCGTCGAAAGAAAACATCGCCGTATCGGTATTTCAGGCGGTCGTAACTCAAACGATCTCCACGCTCGCCTGCGGCAAACCGATAAGAGGCAACATCGCTTTTCTCGGCGGTCCGCTCTATTACAATTCAGAATTGAGAAAACGCTTTATCGAAACGCTGAAGCTGTCACCAGACCATGTGGTCTTTCCCGAAAACGCACATCTTTTCGTTTCATTCGGCGCGGCAATACTTTCCGCAGAAGGCAAAGAAGTACGTCTTGCGGAAATTGCCGAAAGGATAAAAAAGCTCGGAAGCTCTTCGTTTGAAAAGCTCAACGTCCTCCCCCCTCTCTTCAAGGATGAGGCAGAACTTGAAGCGTTTCGCGCACGTCATGCGAAGGACGCGGCAAAAACACGTCCGTTAAAGGATTTCAGGGGCGATTGCTTCCTTGGTGTAGACGCCGGTTCAACGACTACAAAAGCCGTTCTTATCGATAATGACGGAGCTATCCTTTATTCTCATTACGGTTCAAACAGCGGCAATCCGTTGAAAAAAATAGGCGAAATTCTTGCCGAACTGTATTCTGTTCTGCCCAAAGAAGCAAATATTCGCTGTGCGGGCGTGACCGGATACGGTGAAAAAATGCTTATGACGGCATATAATTTCGATATCGGTGAAGTAGAAACGATAGCGCATTACAAAGCGGCTGAGTTTTTCCTTCCCGGCGTTGACTTTATTCTTGATATCGGCGGGCAGGATATGAAATGCACGCGTTTGAAAAACGGTGCGATAGAAAACATTATGCTTAATGAGGCGTGCTCCTCGGGATGCGGTTCTTTTATTGAAGTTTTTGCCAAATCGATAGGCATGTCCGTCGCTGATTTTGCAAACGAAGCGCTGAAAGCCAAAGAGCCCGCAGACCTCGGCTCAAGATGCACCGTATTTATGAATTCAAAAGTAAAACAGGCACAGAAAGACGGAGCATCAGTTGCCGATATTTCCGCCGGTCTTTCATATTCCGTAGTGAAAAACGTTCTTCAGAAGGTAATAAAAATAAAAGACCCGAAAGATCTCGGCGAAAGGATCATTGTTCAGGGCGGAACGTTTTTTAACGATGCGATCCTCAGAAGCTTTGAGCTGATATCGGGTCGTGAAGTAATACGCCCCGATATAGCAGGATTGATGGGCGCTTTCGGTATGGCGTTGATCGCAAAAAACAAAGCAGCCGAAAAAAGCGCATTGATCAGCAAAGAAGCGCTTGAAAAGTTCACATATGAAAGCACCATGCGCCGCTGCGGAGGCTGTACAAACAACTGTCTGCTCACAATTCTCAAATTCGATAACGGCAAACGCTTTATTTCAGGCAACCGCTGTGATAAAGGCGCAGGTATAGATAAGAACACAAAAGATATTCCCGACCTTTACGAATACAAGTATAAACGTCTGTTTTCGTACGAACCTCTTAAGGATGCTCCGCAAGGCAAGATAGGCATTCCCCGCGTGCTTAATATGTATGAAAATTATCCTTTCTGGTTCACATTCCTCACAAAACTCGGCTACGAAGTCATACTTTCCGACAACAGCTCGAAAAAGCTGTATGAAAGCGGCGTTGAGTCTATCCCGTCGGAATCTGCATGCTATCCCGCAAAACTCGTTCACGGTCATATAGTTAATCTTATAAACAAGGGCGTAAAACGCATTTTTTATCCGGGGATAGTATATGAAGCAAAAGAGATCGAGGCTTCAAACAACGCATATAACTGCCCTATAGTATGCTCATATCCGGAAGTTATCAAAAATAACGTAGAGCAGCTTTCGGAAAAGCATATAGAATTTATAAATCCGTTCTTCTCGCTTCTCGACAGAAAAAAACTCGTTAAGCATCTGACGGAGGAATTTGAAAAAAGAGGTTTTTCCGCAAATGATATTTCACTTGCTGCAAAAGCCGCCTTTGAAGAGCACGATAATTTCAGAAACGATATGCGCAAAAAGGGTGAAGAGACCCTTGAATATATAAACAGAAACGGTATTACGGGCATTGTGCTTGCAGGAAGACCGTACCATGTCGACCCTGAAATAAATCACGGTATCCACAATATAATCACGTCATGCGGTATGGCTGTTTTAACGGAAGACAGTATAAGTCATCTTGCAAAAGACAGACAGACGCTTCGTGTTGTTGACCAGTGGGCATATCATTCAAGACTTTACGCCGCTGCTCACGTTGTTCGCGAAACGGATAATCTTGAGCTTATTCAGCTCAATTCATTCGGATGCGGCGTTGACGCAGTAACAACAGACCAGGTCGCAGAAATACTTGAATCTGCCGAAAAAATATATACTGTTCTGAAAATCGATGAGGTAAACAATCTCGGCGCAGCAAAAGTAAGGATCCGTTCCTTGATTTCCGCAATTTATGACAGAAGAGACTCCGGTTTTGCTCCGCATGTTGAAGATTACGGAATGAAAAGAGTCCTGTTTACCAAGGAGATGAAAAAACGCCACACCATTATTGCGCCGCAGATGTCGCCCGTGCACTTTGAGGTGCTTGAAGCGGTATTCAATCATGCCGGATACAATATGGTAATTCTGGCAAAGCCGGACCGCAGCACCGTTGACGAAGGGTTAAAGTATGTTAATAACGATGCGTGCTATCCATCGGTAATAGTTGTCGGACAGCTTATCAGCGCTCTGAAATCGGGTCAGTACGACCTTAACAACACATCGGTCATCATCACCCAGACAGGCGGCGGATGCAGAGCGACAAACTATATAGCGTTTCTCAGAAAAGCAATGCGTGATGCAGGCTTTGGCTCTGTTCCCGTTCTTTCTCTCAATTTTGTCGGAATGGAAAAAAATCCTGGATTCAGATTCACCGCATCCATGCTTCATCAAACGATAATAGGCATTGTATATGCAGATCTGCTTTCAAGAGCATTCCTGCGCACACGTCCGTATGAAAAAACGAAGGGAACCGCCGAAAAGCTTTACCGCAAATGGCTTGATATAATCAAGCAGAAGGCAGTAAAAGGCAAACGTTCCGAAATCTATAAAACCTCAATGGAGATGCTCAAAGACTTTGCCGCGGTAGAGATATATGACACGCAAAAACCGAGAGTAGGCATTGTGGGCGAAATACTTGTTCAGTATCATCCGCTCGGCAATAACGATCTTATAGGCAATATAGAAAGAGAAGGCGGAGAGGCGTATCTGCCGGATCTTGTAAACTTTTTCTCATATATATGTTACCAATCACAGACAAAATACGAAAAACTTTCGGGAACGAAAGTAAATGCCGTTGTTTTTTCGGAATTCAACAAAGTTCTCACAAATCTTTACCGTGTTCATGCACGCAGGGCTCTTGAGCAATTCCCGAGATTCGGAAAGATGTCTGATATCGACGAGCTTGCAAAAAAAGCGGAAACGATACTTTCGACCTGCAACATTACAGGTGAAGGCTGGCTTCTCACCGCCGAAATGCTTGAAATGGTGGATCACGGCATACCAAACATCGTTTGCGTTCAGCCTTTCGCCTGTCTGCCGAACCACGTTACCGGCAAAGGTATGATAAAAGAGATCCGCCGCAGATATCCTCAGGCAAATATCATTCCTATAGACTATGATCCGGGCGCATCTGAAGTAAATCAGATAAACAGACTTAAGCTTATGATGTCCGCCGCAAAGGAAAACCTTGCAAAGACAGTAACCGAAAAAAACGGTCACGCAGTATAATATTTGTATAAATCCGTTGTGTTTTTTGCCTTATCCGTAAAAAAACATAACGGATTTTCAATTTTTTTCTTGACATAAGTAATTTATTATTATATAATACAATATAATCAGCCGGAAACGGCAAAGCAAATTTGATAATATAAAAATTTATAAAACAGGAGTTGATCACTGTATGGTTAAACTTGGCGTAAACACTGTTCTGTTCAAGACGGTATCTTTTGCGGAAGCGGCGCGGCTCATAAAGATATGCGGTTACGACGGACTTGAAATCTCTGCAATTCAGGGAATGTGCGAACACCTCAACCTTGATAACTGGAAAGCGCAGGTCGGAGAGCTTCGCTCTATAATGGAGGCAAATGATCTCAAATTTCTTTCTACCGAAGTTGCATCGCACGATTTCACAAGACTTCAGAAAGCTTTTGAAGCAGCTGCTACACTCGGCATTCCTGTTGTTAACGTAGGACCGGGCGGTCCTTCGGATGATGAAGAGGCATTCAAAAAAACTGTTGAAACACTTCAGAAACTTGCTGAAATGGCTGAGCCATACGGCGTAACGCTATGCGCAAAAGCACATGTCGGCGGCGCAATATACAATACTCCGACAACACTTCGCGCTATGAGAGAGATCACCTCTCCTGCTTTCGGTATAGATATGGACCCGTCTCATATATACCGCGGAGGCGAACAGCCTGAAGAATCCATAAAGCAGGTCATCTCTTCAATGAAACATATCCATATCCGTGACTGCACAGGCAGACAGCCGTCTCCCGGACATCCTTTCAAACAGATGTGCGGCAGCGGAGAAATCGACCTTTTCGGTTATTTCAAAGCAGTGGTAGACGCAAATTACGACGGTCCCGTTTGCCTTGAAGTAATAGGACCCAATCTCCGTGTTGAAGAGTCAACGCTTGTTGCGGCAGAAAGCTACGGATATATGAATGCATGTCTGAGGATCCTCGGCGCAAGATAAATCTGAAATCAATTTTAATAAGGAGTTTGCAATGAAAAAGAAGCCCAATATAGTTTTTATAGGTGTAGACAGTCTCAGGCGCAACAGAATGAGCCTTTACGGTTATTCACGCCTCACAACACCTCACATCTCTGATTATTTCAAAGACGGTATCGTATTTGAAAACTGTTTCTCCCCTTCCATTCCCACCACCCCCGGTTATGCTTCGATGCTTACGGGTATGGACTGCTTCGGAACGAACGTAGTAGCTCTTCGCCATCAGGGTCCTCTTGCAGAAGGAGTTAAAAATCTGCCGACCGTTCTCAAAGAAAACGGATATACCACCACTGCGATCGGCTACAACTGCCCTATCTCCGTAGGCTGCGACAATTATCTTGAATATCCCGTATCATGGGGCTCATGGGCGTCAGGCCGTTCAGCAAAAGCAGAGTCTATGAACTCTGTTGCGCTCCCCGAGCTTGAGAGACTTGCAAAGCAGGACAAGCCGTTTATGCTCTTTATGCGCCATATGGACCCGCATTCTCCGTATCTTCCGCCTGAACCGTTTTCAAGAATGTTCTATCAGGGAGACGAATTCGATAAAGAAAACAAATCACTCGAAAGATGCTATAAATTCAAACCGTTCCGCGACTATTTCTGTTCATGGTTCCCGCCTCACTGCACGGATGCGGAATATGTAAACGCTCAGTATGACGGAGCTGTTGCATATCTTGACTCATGTCTGTCTCAGATATTCACAAAGATCGCAGATCTCGGAATAGAGGAAGAAACGATAGTTATCCTTACGTCTGACCACGGCGAAACACTTAACGAACACGAATGCTATTACGATCACCACGGTCTTTACGACTGCACGCTCGTAGTTCCGTTTGCGATCAGATATAAAGGACATCTGCCCGAAGGAAAACGCTTCTCGGAATTCTGTCAGCTCAAAGACATAATGCCCACCCTGCTCGACATTATCGGAATCAAATCAGGCATTAAATTTGACGGTCAGAGTATGATGAATCTTGTTTACAACACCGGAAAATTTGCCGAAGAACCCGAAATGTATATTACGGAAGCAACATGGGAAAGAAAGCACGGCTGGCGTACTCCCGAATGGAAACTCATCCGCGCTCTTGAGCCCGACTTCCATTACAGAGAAGATGTTGAGCTCTACAATCTCATAAAAGACCCCGGAGAAAACAACAATGTTGCAAAAGAAAATCCGGAGATCGTTGCAGCGCTCACGAAACGTCTAGAAAAGCACTTGAAAAAACGCGAAAAAGCAACAAAACGTACCGCTCCTATATACACAAACGCCACCACATGGAACGGTATAGGCAGACCGTTCGAATCATCGGATGAAGCATACACCAAAATGCATATCGGCAATCCCGAAGATGCAAGAAAACTTCAGATTCTCGATGACGATGAATAATTGATATACAAAGGATTACAGCTTATGCTTCGTGTATGCGTTATAGGCATGGGTCCCATAGGAAACAACCATGCGAAAATTTATAAATCACTCGACTTTGTTGAGCTTGCCGCAGTATGCGACATAAGAAGAGACAGAGCAGAAGCAGCCGGAAAGGCTTACGATGTTCCGTTTTATCTTAATGCGCAAACGATGCTGGATGAGATAAAACCCGATATCGTATCGGTTGCAACGGGAGGATATGAGTATTCTTCCGATCACTGTCAGCCGGTATTGCAGTCTCTCCGTTCAGGCGCTCACGTTCTTTGCGAAAAACCGATCTCAAACGATATTCAATGCGCGAAAATCATGGTCGACACCGCAAAACGTTACAATCGCTGCTTTGGAATAGATTTCAACCACCGTTTCACGCCCGCTGCTCTTCAGGCAAAAAAATGGCAGCAGGACGGACGTCTGGGAGACCTCATTTTCGTAAATATGGCTTTATGGATCGGTAAATTTATGCCTCTTGAAAGCGAATTTTACCATCTTAAAGCTCTTAATCCCCACAGCGTTGATATGATGCGCTATTTCTGCGGAGATATTGACGAGGTTCAGTGCTACGCAATGAAAGCGCCCGGAAGATGGATATATTCATCCTCATCGATCAATATGCGCTTCAAAAACGGCATCGTAGGACACCTTACAAGCTCTTACGATATCGAACGCGGCCACCCAATGGAACGCTGCGAGGTCGCCGGAACGCAGGGCAGATTCGTAGTTGAAGATATGTGGCTTCACTCAACACTTTTTCCGAGAGGAAATATGGTCAGAGAAGAATATGTAAACCCCGTATTCGGAGGTTATGAAAGCTTTTTTGACACATTCAAGGCGCGTGTAACATGTTTTGCCGAGCAGATCCGCGACGGAGCAAAACCCGAAGAGATAAACGGTTCAGGCGAAGCGGGACTTGAGGCAAGCCGCGTTATTCACGCAGCAATAGAATCGATTAAACGCGGTAATGTGCCGGTAAAAGTTGAATCGGTAATTATCTGAAAAATGTATACTCATATTGGCAGAGAAGGCTTTTTTCCTTCCGGATTTCCCATTTGCATAATGAATATCGTTCATCAGGGAAATGTGTTTTTGCACGACCATTCGTTTTACGAGCTTGTGTATATCGAAAACGGAGTAGCGATGCACACCTGGGTTGAAAGCACAACGGTGCTGACATCAGGCGATATCTTTATCATTTCTCCGGGACAGGCACATTCGTATATCGGCGCGGAAAACACAAAGATATATAACTGTCTTTTTCTTCCGTCAGCCCTGGAAGAGCATATTGAACTGTATACAAATCTTCCCGGAATAGCGGATATATTGAACGGCAGTTCAAAGAGAAGCATAGCGAAAGTATCAGTTGATCTTTCACAGCGTCATCAGATATCATATCTGCTCGGCGATATGCAAAAAGAATTTGAATCAAAACCGGTGGGTTGGGAACTGAATGTTAAAGCTATGTTTTCACAGCTTCTTGTATTTTATTCGAGAATGTATGAAAACCGCAAAGAGCCTTCTTCAAGCGCCGTATATATGAAATACGTTTATGATTCGCTTACATTTATCCATAACAATTTTAACAATGATATTATGGTCAAAGATGCTGCGGCTCATGTAGGGATATCAGCCGATTATCTGACAAGGCACTTCAAAATGATACTCGGTGTAACGCCGATAGAATACTTAAAAACATACCGCGTTGCAAAGGCGTCCGAATTTCTTAAGACCACGGATAAATCCGTATCTGAGATCTCGAAGGAGACAGGATTTTCGGATATCAGCCATTTTTCAAGGCAATTCAAGCAGCTGACGGGTATTACTCCGTCGCAATTCAGAAAAGAAAAAATACAATCATTATCGGAGGTAAAGCATGGCACTTAAAGTTGGCGTTGTAGGTATGGGCGGCATAGGTCATACCCACTGCAGATGTTACAAAAACGACTCTCTCGCAGAACTTATTGCAGTTTGCGATATTATTAAGGAAAAAGCAGACAAAGCTGCAGAAGAATTCGGAGTTGAGGCGTTTTACTCTCTCAAAGAAATGCTGAAAGCGCATCCCGAGCTCGATATTGTGGACGTTACGACATCTGGTTACGAAAACGGATCATGGCACTATGAGCCTGCTATGGAAGCTCTTGCGGCAGGCAAGAATGTTCTTGTTGAAAAACCTATTTCCAACGATATCCGTGAAGCGCGCGAAATGGTTAAATTTGCAGCAGACCAGAATGTTTATCTCGGCTGCAACCTCAATCATTATTTTACCGAACCCGCAAATCAGGCGCTCCAGCTGATAGCAGACAAAAAAATAGGCGAACCTGTATATCTTATGCAGAAAATGGGCTTCAACGGCAGCGAAATGGGCTACGGCGGAGCATCAACAGGCAGATGGCAGCGTCCGTATTCTCATCTCAAAGCATTTCTTGCACATCCCTTCTCTGTTATGCGCCGTTTCGGCGGTGATATCACCCACATTCAGGCTTTTATGAATAAACCGGGCGTAAGAAAATCTGCAGACGACCTCATGCTTTCGATCGCATCGATCCATATGCGTTTTGAAAACGGCAGCGCAGGTTATATCATTTCTCAGCGCGGTGACGCTTCATTCGGTCTCGGCGGCTGGTGGTGCTTTGAAATGGCAGGAACACGCGGAACCTTCTGCATCGAAAACTGCGTTGAAAAGCTTACTTACTGGACCGCAGGTCAGGAACCGGTTGTAACCAATACCGGAATCACAGATTTCGGTTCAACTTTCCCGAACCGTATCCACGCATTCCTCGAAGACATTACAAATAAAGTTCCCAGAGAGCTTATCAGAGCTTCGGGAAGAGATGCACTTGCTACTCTCGAATATACATTTGCCGTTATCGACTCTTATGAGAACGGCGGAGCGCTTGTTCGCGTAAATCCGCTCCCCAATCTCCACGCACACGGAATCGTTCTTTAACAGAAATAAAAAGCATTACGGAGAAACCTTTACGGGTTTCTCCGTTTTTTTATTGACATTTTTTTTCTGTTGATGTATAATGTATAAAACAGAATCGAAGGGAAAAGTATCGGCAGTATATGAAATACGTTCTTGTTACAGGCGCCGCGGGAGGAATGGGAAAAGCCGTTGTAAATTTGTTTGCAAAAAACGGATACACTGTTTTTGCTATAGACAAATCACCTTGCGAACCCTTGCAAGGTGTTGTGCCTTTACAGGCAGACATTACCGATGAAAAGAGCGTTTTGTCCGCTTTTGAAACCGTTCGATCAAAAACGGACGATCTTTGCGCGATCATACATCTTGCAGGTATCTATATGCTCGATTCTCTTGTTGAAATGTCTGTCGCAGACTTTGAAAAAATATTCCGCATAAACATCGGAGGAGCGTTTATTATAAACAGAACATTCCGTCCCATGCTGAAAAAAGGTTCGTCGATAATAATCGTAACAAGTGAGCTTGCCGTAAGAGATCCGCTTCCGTTTACGGGAATTTACGGAATCACAAAAGCTGCGCTCGATAAATATGCGTATTCTTTGCGGATGGAACTTCAGCTTGACGAAATCAATGTCTCAGTTGTTCGTGCCGGCGCGGTCGATACGGGAATGCTTGGAGAATCGACAAGACAGCTCGAAAATTTCTGTGATAAGACGGAACATTACAAGTATAATTCCTGCAGATTCAGAAAAATAGTGGATAAAGTTGAAGCGCGGCGTATTTCTCCCCGAAAAATCGCCGATAAAATTCTGAAGATCAGCAGATCAAAACACCCGAAATTTGCATATTCTGTCAACCGAAACGCACTGCTTATCCTCTTCGACACACTGCCTTCACAGGCGAGATTTAATATCATCCGTAAAATTCTCGGAAGTTCCGATAATGATCATAAACAGCTCTGAATACAAGAAAAATATTAATACAAAAGGAATGGTAACAATGAACAGACAATCTGCAAAATTCACATCGGATAACGAAAGACTTTGCAAAGGATTTGAGTGGGCAAAGGCACAGGCAGAAGCTTTTGTCCGCGATGAGGCTCTTGGAGGTCCGTGCTACGAAGCATCTCTTCCCGGCAGAGACTCTTTTTGTATGAGAGACTATTCTCACCAGTCTGTCGGAGCGCATTGTCTCGGGCTTTTCGAGCACAACAAAAACATGATGCGCGCGTTTACAGACGGCATAAGCGAATCAAAAGACTGGTGCACATTCTGGGAGATAACATCCGAAGGAAAGCCAACGCCCGTTGACTATACAAGCGATTCGGACTTCTGGTATAATCTGCCGTCAAATTTTGACATTATGGATACAGCGTCACGTCTTTACGATCTTACCGGAGACAGCAGTTACATTCTTTCTCCGTCGGCCGAGAACTTTTTTAATATTACCCTGGATAAATACATTCCGAGGTGGGACCGCGACGGAGACGGCATTGTTGATCGCGTGGACAGCGACGGAAGGAGGGGCATAGCATCTTATGAAGAAGGCGGAACAACAGGCTATGCGTGCGCATCCGACGCTCTCGCCCTTGAATACAGCGCATTTATCGCCGCGGCGCGAATGTTCTCTCTGAAAAACGATCCTGAAAAAGCCACAGAGTGCATAAAGAAAGCGGAACGTCTTCGTGATATTTTCACAAATGAATGGTGGTGCAGCGAAGAGCAGCGTTTTTATGAATTCCGCAACGCGGACGGCTCATTCAATCCGAAACGAAGCGACGATAACCTAATGACGCCGCTCAGAACGGGAATAATCACTAACAGCAGTCAGATAGAAAATCAGTTCAGAGCTCTTATGGAACTTGAAGACACCATGAACGTTGAGATCCGCTCTTATATGCCTATGCTTTTGTGGAAATACGGCAGAGACGACGAAGCGATGCGCATATGGCTTAAAATGACAGACGAAAACTATCAAAGAAGAGATTACCCCGAAGTTTCATATGCCGCCATAGAAGCGCTTTTATGCGGTTATATGGGTATAAGCGCAGACTTTGACAGGCGGCTTCTCAAAACACGCTCTGCTTGCTCAGAAACATCTCGCGTCACATGTTTTCCTTTATGGAACGGAAGCATTGATGTATGCCACGAGAAGAGGGAAAAAACCGTTATCACCAACCGCTCGGGATATGATCTGACATGGGTCGCCGAATTCCCTTCGGGAACAAAAACGATAACGGTCGAAAACGGAAAGACCGCGGAATTACGGGCGTAAGACACATTCGAATAAAAAAATGATCCTGTATGCTTTTCATACAGGATCTCTTTTTATCAGTTTAAACGCTCAGTTCTTCGATATCGTAAACATAATCGATCGAAGATAATGCTTCGATTATTTCTTTATGAGTTTTGTATTTTTTCAGTTCAGGGCTTGCGACTGTAAGCGATATAGTATAAACGCTGAGCCCCGAATTGACGTATGCGGGGTTGAATTCAACGTCGTCAATGATAAGTCCGAGTTTTCTTACTGTTGCAATAAAATCTTTAAGATATGTGCTGTTTGTCAGTTCAAGGTGTATCTCAAAATGATTCGATCTGTTTTTCAGATATTTTTCCATTCCGTTAAAGAAGGCAAGAGTAACAAGAACGGCAAAAAATCCGAAAAGCCCGACGGTATAAAATCCTGCGCCGACGGCGAGACCGACAAGCCCCACAGCCCAGAGTCCCGCTGAAGTTGTGAGACCCCTTATCTGATTTCTTGAGCTGAAAAGGATCGAGTTTGATGTGATAAGAGCGGTCGCTATTACGGAAGTGCCAGAAAGAATAAAAATGCCGCCGCCTGTTTTCATGTAAATATACATATCCGTAAGCATTGCAAACGTTGTGCCTAAGGCGATGACCATAAAGGTCCTCAGTCCCGCGGAATGGCGTTTGCTTGAACGCTCGCATCCTATTATTGCCGCAAAGACAAGCGATATTGCAATACGGAACAGAACGGACCAGATATTTATGTCTTTCGACCATTCGCCAAGAAAATTACCTATAATATCCATGATCGCTACCTCCTTTTTCTGCCGAATTTTCTTTGCTGATTCGGGTAATAAACATCGTAACTTTCCGCCGCCTCATTAAACGCCCTTTCGGACGGATTTTCCTCCGGCAGTTCTTTTCTTATCTTATCTATTCTTGCTATAAGCAGTTCGACTTCGTTTTTTTCTGCCGTTTCTTTTTCGTCCATCGGCACAGCCGCCTCTATTTTATTTGAATATGAATGTGAAAGATAGAGCGACAGTTTGGCGCATGCCGGTCCGATAAGTTCGTAAAGAACGCTTGACGAAAGAATTATGGTCTGCAAGGCATTGCCGAGTTCGCCATATCCTGCCTGAGCAAGAGTTCGCGCGCCGAGAGCGGCAAGACCTATAGCAACGCCTGCCTGCGGTATAAGCGCAAGACCGAGATAGCTGCGTATTTCTCTGCTCTTTCCCGTTATAAATGCTCCGAAAAATGCTCCGCCGTATTTGCCTGCAATTCTTATAAGGAAATAGAGAATGCCCACAACTATCAATGACGCCTCCCCTATTGAGCCTGACGGACTTACAAGAGCTTTAAGATCAAACGAAACTCCGCTTCGCACAAAAAACAGAAGAAGGATAGGCGGACTGAAATAATTCAGCTGTTTAAACAGTTTGTCGTCTCCCGAGACATTGATGTAAACCATGCCCATAGACATACATCCGAGAAGAGGAGATACTTCTGCAACGGAACATATTCCGCAAAAAGCAAATATAACCGATAACGCAATGATCAGCCTGTTATCCGACGAATTGCTTTTTGAGATCACCGTTTTCATTATCAGACCGAAAAGCGCGCCTAAAAGAATAACGACGATATTTGCCGCAAGAGGCAGCAAAATACCTGCTATACGTATTCCTGTTTCGGAAAAAGACGCTATCGCCACTGATATTGCAACGGAATACGCCACAAGCCCGACTATGTCATCCAGCGCAACGACCTGCAAAAGGGTATCAACGAATTCGCCTTTTGCTCCCGTCTGACGTATTGTCATTAAAGTGGATGCCGGAGCCGTGGCGGCGGCAAGTGCGGAAAGGACAAGCGAAAAAGCAAAATCAAGGCGTAAAATCAAAAAGGACAGCACAAAAACGAATAAGGATGCGGCGAGGGATTCAAAAACCGTGATCACGACCACTTTCAGTCCGTTTTTTTTCAACGTTTTAATTTTGAAAAACTCTCCCGTGCTGAATGCTATGAAAGCAAGTGCGATATCCGGCAAAAATTCCGTATGTGTGATTATATCCGCAGGTATTATATTCAGGCAAAAAGGACCGATAAGTATACCTGCGATGATATATGCGGTCACATTCGGCAGCCTTACAAGCTTAGTAAGCCTTGACATGAGAAATCCGCCGAGAAGCATAACGGAAAGAGAGATTATCGTTACCGCAACATGCGGCAGATCGCCGTAAATGTTATTCAGCATGATTTTTCTCCTTTCGCAGATGCCTCGGCGGTTCTGATGGACAGTTAATCTATTTCGATTGCTTCAGTCCAGTAATTCTGACCGTAAATATCGGTGAATCTGTAAGCGTAAACGATCGTTCCGTTTTCGATCTCAATATCCGAAACTGTCAGACCCGATGAGGGAACGGTGATAGCGTCGCTTATTTCGAATGCATCGATAAATTCATTGTTGTATGAATAGTAGTCCGCGGTAAATACAAGAGTATCTCCCTCGTTGATCTCAAAAATGTTTTTCGCCTGAACTTCCACATCGTCATACACCGTATTCGCGCCGGTGATAACGCCTTTATTGTTTTGAAACTCAACAAGAAGCTCAACTTTTTCACCGTTCAGTATTGCGGGAATATATCCGTGAATAACGCCGTTTTGCGTGCTGTCATAGTAATACGCGACCGCAATGCCGTTTACCGCAATGCAGTATTTTCCTTCGGGAGCAAGCAGATAGCCGTCTGAGTCAAACTCATACACGTTATCCATGCCAAGATCGATATATCCGCTGCCGTCGTCATAGAAAGTATTCAGCACGATATCGTTAACAAGCGCCCACTGATTTTCGCTTGCAAGACCTATGGCATATTTGCCGTCCTTGTTTTCTTTCCATGTAAGGTATGTAGTGTCAAGATAATTGTCGGCGATATATTTTGCGGTATCGTCTACAGACATTGCTCTGTCGGAAAGGAAGTCGATGTTGAGATTAGAAAGACCGTCAACAACTCCGTAATCTCCGCCGAGAAAGCTTCCCAGCAGCGAACCGATGGTTGAAAGTGATGAAGACGAGCCTGTAAACGAACCTGTAAGGCTTGAAAGAGGATTAGATGTTCCGCCTGTTGCTGCCTGTCCGCTTACTTCAAGAGACGCAAACTGTTTGATGCACTGAGAGTAACTGTCTGACATGCCTATTTTTGAGTTCGTGTTTACTGCGCTGTCAACATAAGAAGTTCTCTGATAAGGGAAATATACGGAAAGTCCGTATGCGTTTGTCATTTCGGAAGATGTTCTGTTATACTTGATCGCGCCGAGAAGTTTATCGGCAAGCGCCTTGCCCTCCTGAGTGTTTGTATTGAGTGCAAAATGAACGAGGTCTACCTGGTCTATCTTGTTTTTGGAAAACTCTCTTGACGACGCTCTCGCCTTTGATATTTCTGAATAATTGCCGCCCTTGATTTCAGTAGTGAGTTTATCGGCAAAAGATGAAAGCGACTGAGGCACTGCGGCTGTAAGCTCTGCAAGGTCGACAAGCGACAGCGTTGTTTTCTGTCCGCGGCAGCTCTGTTCGCATTTTGCAGTAAAATCATCAATGATCGTTTTGCCGAGATCAAGCGTTGACATAGAAGTATTTTGCGAAAGCTTTGAAAGCCAGTTTGTATAATACCATCCGATACCAGGCTCGGTTTCTTCGGATGCGATCATGTAATCCGAAAATTCTCCGAGCATAGTGCCTGTTTCAAGCGTTCCCATAAGACATGCGTCAAAGCCGACGAAATCAAACTTTACTCCGGCGTTTTTCAGCGCTGTCTGGATTCCGGTAAGAGACATAGCGCCTTTTGAAGAGCTCTTTTCATCAAAGCAAACGCCGCTTACCGTTCCTCCGCCGTGGTCCCACATAATAAGCTGATATCTGTTTGCAGGGAAATTT
>JAEEJJ010000210.1 GCA_016281805.1 Clostridiales bacterium | reverse complement strand
GTTGAAAAGCAGCATATCGTTTGGCTTTATCATGTCAAGGAAGCCCGATACTGTTTCAACTTCTTCTTCAAAACGTCCCTGACCGACGTCAAGCGCAGTGAAATATGCGTAAACGCCCGCTACAGGGGTGATGATCGCTTCAGTGCACGGAACGGGAAGAGCCGCCTGTCCGAGAAGCTGAATTATGCCGACGGCACGTAAAAATACCGTTTTGCCCGCGTTGTTTTTGCCTGTGATGATATACGCGGCACAGTCTTTACCGAATATAGCGTCGTTTGCAACAAGCACATCGCCCGGACGTTCGTTTTTGTTTTTCTGATACTGTTTGAGCGAAAACCAGAGATCATATATGTTTTTGCACTCAAATCTGTTGCCTTCTGTGCAGAATTCCGGAATGCACATAGGCAGACCGAGTCTCTCATACGTCCGTTCAAGTATTGCGGCAAAATCGTAAAAATAAAATCCGTCGCGTATTTTGTCGAAAGGCTTTTTCATCTGATACGTTATCGATTCCATAAACGAAACGAGCTTTATCATGCTTCTTTCGGCAAGGAACTGCAGCTGCTGGTCTGAGTCAACGTCAAATCCGATTGAAATTACTGTTTTGTCTTTATCCTTCAATACGGGAGTATCCTGACCGTAATTATACGGATCCGACGTAAGAGCGAACATTTCGCAGTCAAGAATACGGATATATTTATCGAGCTTCGTAAGAATTATGAACGACGTGTTGAGATTGAGAGATTCCGCAAGTTCCGATGCTACCGCTTTAAGCTCCGCAAATGCGGGATTTTCCACCTGAGCCTTTACAAACTCGCGCATGCTTATCATCAGTTCGGAGCGCAGGTCTTTTTTTGCAAGCGTTTTGCCGTATTGCTCATATATTTCCTGGATCTTTAAAATACAGTCAGCCAGAGTCTGAACTGTGAAAATAGACGATTCTCTGTCTGATGTCGTCGCTCTTCCGCCCGTAGTGGTAATGATCGACGATGCGGATGTTTTTACTATCTTCAGGGCGTCTTCAAGCTTCAGGTTCAGCCTTTCTATAAGCTCGAATTCGTGAAGGAGCGAGGCGTTGCGCCTGAAATCGTCAAGGATATCTTTTCTCCAGATAAGATTTTCTATGTCCTGTTCGGGATGGCTTAAAAGCGCGAACATCTTTTTCTGAAGGATGATATCTACAGTAACGCCGTTGACAACTTCATCTAAAAGCAGGCTTTTCATAGACATTTCAAGCTGCTTTGACGATTCTGTTTTTGATGGATTTTTGTAAAGAAGATCAAATTCGGGATACATTTTACTTTTCCTCCCTCTTCTTCTGTATGCGTTCAAGCATCTGTTCTACCGTCATATCGTATTTCAGAAGAATATCTCTTGCAAATGAAGAATTCTGAGTGCTGAGCGGAACGATCTTATAAAGTCTTTTACCTGTTTTTTCATCGTTGAGGGCAGTTAAAACGCCTGCGCTGTGCGGTCTGTCCGCCGTTTCAGCCGCATAGTCCTTCAGGCTGTGAAGATGCGTGACGAAAAGACCCGATATATCGTGTTCAAGCACTTTGTCAACAAGCTCGGTTGAAAGTTTGTATGCGATGTCGGCTTTTGTGGATGAATACGTTTCGTTGAAAAGCGCAAGACTCTGTCCGTCTGTAACGTCTTTGAATATCCGTTCCACACGTCCCTGTTCTTCAACAAGACGGCCCGAATTATCGTTGTATTCTTCAACGGGGAAATGTGTGAACATTTTTTTCATTATCTTTATTTTTGCCTTTTTTGCGGGAACGTGTCCGCACGCCTGGAAAAACAGCTGACACAGGCCGACTGCGGAAAGATAAATCGTTTTGCCGCCGGCGTTCGGACCGGTGATAAAGAAAAACGAGCTTTTTTCGTAAGTATAATCGTTATATACTACCTGGTCGGGCGAAAGACCTCTTTTTACAAGGAAAAGGCTGTAAAAATCCATGATGTCGGTAGTATCCGAAATCGTTGCTTTAGCGCAGTCAAAGCCTTTTTCTTTTATTTCTCTGAAAATTCTCGCAAAACCGATGATCGCGTCAAGCTTCTTTATCAGCTCAAGCCATGAGGTATCAAAAACATCCTTGTATTTTTCATGGAAAGAGTCGATGTTTTTGAAAATATCGTAGTAAAGAGTATAAAGCGACTTGAAAACGGGGCGCGAAAATTCTCTCGGCTGATGAACTGCCGGTGCATACGCTTCGGTAACATCCATACCGAGGTTTTCTGAAATACACGCAAGCCGCATCGTCAGCGACGGCTCTTCGGTTTTCGGGATTATGCTGTTTTCAATATTCTGACCGCGCGAAAAATAACGGTTCAAACGTATTTCGCCTATCGTTTCAAGGCTTTCGCGGAGACCTGCCATATCCTTCAGAATTGCGTCGAGCTGTTTCTTTTTATCGTCAGAATATGTTTCGCAAAGAATGTTTTTTACGGACTGCGAAAGGTTTTGCTGATCTACGGCTCTTGCGCCGTCCATAAATTTTCTGTATACTTCAGTGAATTTTTCTATAATAAGAAAAGTTTTCATCGTTGCCATTTCGGGAACGTTCTTGAACATTTTAAGCTCATAAAGAAGATTCAGATCCCACAGATCGGAACGAAGGTCGGAAAACAGAGAAAAAAGAGCATCGTTTTTTATCATATCGTCTATAATATCGGCGCGGTATGATATTATTTCAGGGTCGCTGCAAAACTGATTTATGATTTCAAGCGTTGCTTCTTCCTGCTCTTTTGATGAAAGAAACGCATTCAGCAGCTCTTCAAGCTGCATATCAACCGCAACACAGTAATCAAGCGGTTTTGCGTCCGGCTGAGCCTTTATCGGATCGAAAAACAGTTTCATTTATCAAAATCCTTTCTTCATTTCCATGTAATGTTTTTTTCTCATTGCACGGCGCGCTTCTCTGAATATTTCTCTTGCCTCTTTTCCCGAAAAACCGCATTTCGCCGGTTTTGAAGGATAAAAGCTGTTTGCCATTACTATTCCGTAAAAAATCGTGTCGCCGTCTATAAGCTCAATGTTGTTTTTTGTTCTGACATCTTTTACCGAGGGGTTTATCAGCACAACGGGTACGCACGATACCGGCTTGTCTTTAAGCGCATAGTTTACCGAGGCGGCGTATTTTACAAGTCCGACAGGGGATTTTCTTTTGCGCTTATGCACGGTGAATTTATGAAACGCCATAGTCATTGAACCGATAACGCCTTCGTTTTCTGTAGGAGCAAGCCCCCGGTGGCTTGATATTTCCCAATATGAAGGATCTGAAAACATTACGGTCGATTTGAGCTTGCGGTAGCTTTTGAGCTTTATAAGATAAAGCTTGTTGCCGGAAAGGAGCATATAGTCCGGCTTATGATTCCAGAAATGCGGTATGATAAATCCCGGAAAGCCTACTTTCGCAAATTTTGCGCCGCAAAAAACACATCTGAAAAAGAGAATGATCCTGAGAACGATATATCGTGTAAGCGGTATTATAACAAAACACATCAGGGCAACCGTTGATGCCGATATGAGAATAACAAGTCCGAAAACCTGAAAAAACGACATCGCCATCGGCAAAACCGGCAAAAGTGCAGGAAGCATCGATTTTCAATCTCCGTTCAATATTTACTTATTATATTATATCATATCAGATGTAAGAATTCAACAGTTATTTTATGTCTTTTATCGTAAAAAGGAAAAAAGAGTGAAGAGATACGAAAATTATATATTGATATTTCTTCTGATTTATGCTATAATCATTTAAAATGAGGAAAAATTGATTTTTTCCGGTCAAAGGAAAGAACGATGATAAAACTTCTTCGCTACCTTAAAAACCATCGCACAGAAAGCATTCTCGGTCCTCTTTTCAAGTTGCTTGAAGCATGCTTTGAGCTTACCGTGCCGGTAATAATGGCAAATATGATCGACATCGGTATTAAAAATAAAGATACCGGTTACGTTCTTGTTTCAGGCGGAATCGTTGTTCTGATGGGTCTTCTGGGTTTCGCAAGCTCGCTTACGGCGCAGTTTTTTGCCGCAAAAGCGTCTATGGCTTTCGGAACGGAGCTGAGAAACGATCTTTACAGACATATAGCCTCTTTTTCTTCCGCCGAGCTTGACCGTTTCGGAACAGCTTCGCTTATAACACGTCTCGGATCTGATGTTATACAGACACAGGCAGGCATAAACCTTGTTCTGCGTCTGCTTTTGCGCTCTCCGTTCATAATTCTGGGAGCAGTTGCCGCATCGGTTATGATAAATGCGCGACTTGCCCTGATTTTCATTGTTGCGGTAATACTGCTTTCGGCAACCGTCTGGATAATTATGAATAAGCTTTTGCCGCTTTATTCGAAAACAAGAAAAAATCTTGACAGAATAACCGTAAAAACGCGTGAAAACCTTACGGGAGCAAGAGTTGTCCGCTCATTCGCGGCTCAGAACGACGAAAGATCTGAATTTGATTCCGCGTCTGAAAACCTATATTTTTCACAGATAATCTCAGGTAAGATCTCCGCGCTTCTGAATCCGCTTTCGTATTCAGTCATCAATCTTGCCGCAGCAGTTTTAATGTGGTTCGGCGCATTTTCGGTAAACGGCGGAGACATTACTCAGGGGCAGATCATAGCTCTGCTCAATTATATGACTCAGATCCTTATCGCGTTGCTGGCTCTCGCAAATCTGATCGTAATGATAACAAAATCGTCGTCGTCAGCGGCAAGAATAAACGAAGTATTTGCAGTTATGCCGTCTTTGAGCGACGGGAACGAAGATATAAAAACAGTTGAAACGATAGAATTCAGAAACGTTTCGTATAAATATCCGGGTGCGTCGGGATACGCGGTAAAAGACGTTTCTTTTTCCGTAAAAAAAGGTATGACCGTTGGAATAGTGGGCAGTACGGGTTCAGGCAAATCGACGGTCGCCTCTCTTATTCTTCGTGAAACCGACCCGACGGAAGGAACGGTCGAAATAAACGGACGTTCGATTAAAGATTATACTTTTTCTTCGATTCGCAGCCTTTTTGCCGCCGTTCCGCAAAAAGCGTCGCTCTTTTCGGGCACGGTCAGGGAAAATCTTTTATGGCGGGATAAAAACGCTGCAGACGAGGAGCTTTTCAATGCGCTCGATACCGCAAGAGCATCGGAATTTATAGGCAAAGACCTTGACAGACCCGTTGCAAAAGCAGGAACAAATTTTTCGGGCGGACAAAGACAGAGGCTTACGATCGCAAGGGCGCTTGTGGGACATTCGGACGTTCTTTTGCTTGACGACAGCGCATCCGCCCTTGACTACGCAACAGACGCGGCGCTTCGCAGGGCGATAGCGGCTTTGCCGGGCAAGAAAACGGTATTTATTATTTCACAGCGTATTTTTGCTGTAAAAAAAGCCGATCTTATTATCGTTCTTGACAACGGACGTCTTGCAGGCGCGGGAACACATGAAGAACTTCTTGTGACCTGCCCGGTATACGCCGAAATATGCGCATCTCAGACATCGGAGGTGCGAAATGAAAAATAAAAAAGCACAACCGAACGATACATTGAAAAGAATCGTTTTGCTCGTTTCACCTTACCGGATCCATCTGATCTGTTCGCTTGTTCTCGCGTCATTTTATGTTGCGCTTTCACTTCTTGCGCCCATTATTTCGGGAAGAGCCGTTGATGCAATGACGGGAAAAGACGCGGTCGATTTTGAGGCGGTATTCACTCTCGCGATTATTTACGTCGCAACGGTAATGGGCGCATCAGTCTGCCAGTGGCTTATGACGCACCTTACAAATATTATAACATATAAAACGGTTCTTAAATTGCGAAGAGATCTTTTTTATAAAATAACGGATCTGCCCGTAGGATATATTGATTCTCATCCGCACGGAGATATTTTGTCGAGAGTAATAAACGATGTCGAACAGCTTTCAGACGGACTTCTCATGGGCTTTTCGCAGCTCTTTACGGGGCTTCTCACAATTGTTGCAACGATAGGGTTTATGTTTTCAATAAATATTCCGATCGCGCTCGTAGTTGTGGTTTTTACGCCGCTTTCTTTATTCGTCGCCTCGTTTATTGCAAAAAATACGTATTCGATGTTCAAAAAACAGTCCGAAATACGCGGTGAAATGACAACGCTTATCGAAGAAGCTGTCGGCGGCGCAAAAACAGTGAACGTTTTCGGAAGATCAGATGAAATCGGGGAAAAAATCGCCTGTACCGGTGAAGAGCTGAGAAAATGCGGCGTTCGCGCGCTGTTTTTCTCTTCGATCACAAACCCCGCAACAAGATTTGTAAACAATGCGGTTTATGCCGCGGTGGGTATTCTCGGCGCTGTTCTTGCCATAGAGGGCAAGATCTCCGTCGGAGGCCTTTCGTCGTTTTTAATGTATGCAAATCAGTATACAAAGCCTTTCAATGAAATATCCGGCGTTATTGCGGAGTTTGTGGGCGCAAAAGCCTCCGCCGAAAGAATATTCGATATTCTTGACGAAAAAACGGTCGAGTCGGGGCTTTCCGGCGAAATCATCCCCGACGGTGAAAGAGAAATCAGCTTTTCTTCGGTTTCATTTTCGTATTCGCCCGAAAAGCCGCTTATAGAAAACTTTTCTCTTTCTGTTCCATACGGTAAAATGGTTGCCATAGTAGGTCCTACAGGCTGCGGAAAAACAACGCTTATTAATCTGCTTTTGCGGTTTTACGATGTAAACAGCGGTGATATTTCTCTTGGCAACGTTTCCCTGAAAGAGTTCGACATAAATTCTCTTCGCAGAAATTTCGGTATGGTCCTGCAGGATACGTGGCTGAAAAACGGAACGGTCGCTGAAAATATCGCATACGGCAGAAAAAACGTTTCGAGGCAACAAATTGTTGCCGCCGCAGTCAGGGCGCATGCAGACAGCTTTATTTCGAGCCTTGAAAACGGCTATGATACCGTAATAAACGAAGACGGCGACAATCTTTCCGCCGGACAGAAACAGATGCTCTGCATAAGCCGCGTAATGCTTGAATTGCCGCCTATGCTTATACTTGACGAGGCAACGTCTTCCATAGATACCATGACAGAACTCAGAATACGCAAGGCATTTGACGAAATGACCGTGGGACGGACAAGCTTCGTTGTTGCGCACAGACTTTCAACGATCACAAAAGCAGATCTCGTGCTTGTGATGAAAAACGGCAAAATAGTTGAAAAAGGCACTCATTCGGAGCTTCTGAGGGCGGGCGGTTTTTACAAAACACTTTATGAGAGCCAGTTTGAAACCGAGTAGGGTTAGCTTATCATAAAAAAGAAAAAATCGGCAGAAATAAAACTTACATATACGGAGGTAAAAATGTTTAAAAAAATTACGGCAATTGCGCTTTCTCTGCTTTTGACGGCAGGATCTCTTGCGGCATGCGATCTTGGCGGCATCGGCGGAGATAAAAAAACAGAGTATGATCTCACAAATTATTCACCCAGCGACGGGCTTGATATCAACGGCTTTTTCAAGGATATCAAGGCTTCCGATTACGTTTCACTTCCCGAATACAAAGGCGTTTCGATATCGGCAGATCTTCTTGAAGCAAACGAAGAGGATGTCGAGGAACAGATAGAGCTTATACTTGACGAATATACAACGTATGAAGAGATAACCGAAAGAGCGATTGAAAACGGAGATACCGTTAATATCGACTATACCGGCACCATAGACGGCGTGGCGTTTGACGGAGGCTCAACAAACGGACAGGGAACCGATGTGACGATAGGCGTTACGAATTACATAGACAATTTCCTTGAACAGCTTATCGGACACTTCGCAGGCGACAGATTTGATGTTTACGTAACATTTCCGGTCGATTACGGCGTTGATTCTCTGAACGGAAAAGAGGCTGTTTTTGACGTAACCATAAACGCTCTTTACGGTGAAGAAATAAGAGCCGAAATGACAGACGCGATCGCTAACGATTACGGATTTGAAAATGTTGACGATCTTAAACAGGATATAAGAGACTGGCTTGTTTCGCAGAATAAATCCGATTTCTTCACAGAGCTTATCCATGGATCTGCTCTGACGAAGGATGTTCCGAAACAGGTCATGGATTATCTTATAAAAGCAGACCTTTCCGATTATAAGTATTACGCCGACTCGCAGGGCGTTACACTCGACGAGTTTATGTATTCTTATGCGGGATACGAAAACACCGATGTATATCTTGCAAACAACATGGAAACATATAAAAACAATGCGATTTACTGTCTTGCTATCCAGGCGATCGCCGAAGCTGAAGGACTTTCCGTTACGGATATGGACGTTTCTGACGCAGGTCTTTCTGATTACATCGAAAGTTACGGTATGCCGTATTTAAAACAATATGTTCTGCAAACAATAACCGTTCCATCGTTCGTTATTGACAACGCTGTTGCGGAATAAAAACGCCCTTCAAAAGAAAGGCGTAAAAAAAGATATAAAAAAGCAGGGGAATGATCCCCTGCTTTCTTTCTTTATTTATTTATTCTCAGTCTGTAACTTCTACAACTATCGATCTTGTTGCAGTATTGCCTTTACCGTCTGTGCCGGTGAATACGAGGATCGACGATCCTGCTTTCTGAGCTGTAAGAACTGCGAGAGTGTTCCATGAGCCGGTAAACATAGATGTATCGAATGTCCAGAAACCGTTTACATTCGGAACAAGAACGATTTTTTCGCCGGTCTTAACGCGAAGGTAATAAGTTGATTTCTTAACTCCATTGAAGATGATGTCGTCTGACGTAAATTCACCGTCACCGTTTTCGTCTGCCGAAGTCGGCTTGGGAGAAGGAACGGGAGCGGGAGTGGGTTCGGGAACGACAGTATCTTTAAGCATATCTTCGGTTACGGTAAGAACATCGGATGCTACGGGTCTGTAATAGAATTCGCTGCCTGCGATTACTCTGTATTTATCACCTGCGGATGCCGCAACAGAAAGAACGGGAGAATCGGAACCAACGTTCTGCCATGAATAGTCACCGTATTTCTGCCACTGATAATGAACGACCTTTTCTTTTACTGCGGGAGCTGTAAGGGTCATAACACCGTCTTTTGTGGTATATGATATCTCAGAACCATAGATGAATTTGAGAAGATCACCGAAGAAATACTGATATGCGAGGAAGTTTTCATTGATATTCGTTTCGGGAATAGGATTCTTTCCGCCGTTGAGAATGTAGTAGAAAAGAGTCGGGCTCATTTCAAGATCTTTGTCTTTGAGAAGATACCAAAGATAATTTGAACCGTCAACGGCACCGAGTTTACCTGAGAAGAGCGAGTAGTAAAGGAATTTCTCGGAGGGAGTCATATTTTCGTTATTGTTAACGAGTGAATAGAAATAGAACCAGTTCGGGTTGTCTATAAGTGTGGGAACGGTTTCCTTAACTGCAGCGTTGTTCTGATTGAGAAGATACCAGAAAAGCCATGTATCGTTTACGGTTTCTTTATTGTTGCCGTATAATCTCATGTAGTAATAAAGCTGCGGATTATATTTATAAAGAGATGCGATACCTGATGTATAGTCGCCTGCCCATATGCTTCCGCCTGCGGGGGATGTGATGCTCTCTACGGTTGCCGTGCTTCCTTCGTTTGTGAATGTAACGTTTGCAACGCTCATATTGCCGGCTATATCAGTAACGACTACCATATATGTGCCTACGGCGAGAACGTCATAGTTTACAATGTAAACCTTTTTGCCTTCGATCTTTTTGCTGTCGGCTATCGTTTTGCCGTTAACTGCAATTCTGTCGATTCCGTAGTTATCCGAAGCGGCTATAGTGAGAACGCCGATCGTAAAGCCGTTTGTAAGCTTTGTGCCCGTAACGTTGATAACAGGACGCGTCGGGTCTGTTTTGAACTTAACTACCTGTTCGAATGTTGCGTCGCCTTTCTGATAAAGGTCGTAAACATAGAATCTGAGGCTTGTATCGGTAAGACCGAGAGTATAATAACCCTTGTAAATATAGGTATACGAGTCAAGCTTTTTAAAATCGGATATCGAAAGTGATTTGTTGCCGACTTTAATTATGCTTGCATTCGGACCGTGCAGGGTGATTTCATACTCTATTACAGAGCCGGGAACGTTGTAGCCGTTTGCATTGCCGGTTGTGATAACAATGTCGGGACGTTCATAGTTGCCCGTGAATTCCTCAGCAAAAGCCGGGACTGCGAGCGCCAGGATCATGACGATCGACAGGGCAAATGCCAATGTTTTTTTCATTTTTTTACACTCCTATCTGTTTTGTTGTGTACGTAATTAAAAGTGGGTATTAAACCATTATGATTATAATATGCAAATATGACAAAAGTATGTCATATTTTGCCAAAAACGAAAAAAATGCGGTAAAATCAGTATTTTTTACCTTTCAGCAGCAAAAATCAAGAATTACCTGTGCGTAAATTTCCGCAAGAGTCAGCAAAGCGTCTTCAGTTATAAATTCATCGGGACCATGCATATTGCCGCAAACTGTTTTGTCGCTTTCATCAGCCGGACCGAACGCAACGCATTTTCCGTCAAAGGCTTTTGCGTATGTCGAACCTCTTTCGCACACGAATCCGCACGGTTTTCCGGTCGCTTTTTCGTAGCTTTTTGCAACGGAGCGCATAAACGGGCTGTCTTCGGGAATGCGAATGCCGTTTCCTGTTCTGTCGGGCACATATTCGGCGAGGTTTTCAGCGGCGGTCTTTTTAAGCTTTTCAACGATCTCAAATGCGTCAAAGCTTATAGGCACTCTGCTGTCCAGAGTTATTTCGGCCTTACAGTTTTTGTAGCTGCACATTCCGAAGTTTGTTGATATCGCGCCCGAAAATTCATCTTTGCAGTAAATACCGAGCGGTTTTCCGTCCGTGCCTTTGATGTATTTTTCGGTGAAAGAGAGAAAACTGTTTTTCGCGCCGAAATGCGAATATGTTTTTTCGAGAAGGGCAAGCATATCGATAACGGCGCTTCTGCCTTTTTCCGGAACTGATCCGTGTGCGGAAAGTCCGCGGCAAAGGATCGTTATTTTTTCGCCGTCAAAACCGATCTCAGGTTCGTAAAGACATCCCGACTGAGCGAGAATATAATCGTAAACATCCTTATTTGCAAATAACGAACATTCGCATTTTTCGGCAACGCAGTTAACTGCTTTGCCTCCGCAAATGTTTATCAGGTGAATATCTCCTTCTTCTGAAATGCTGTCAAAGGCAAATTTTCCGAAAATAAAGCCGAGTTCCGCGTTTGTGATGGGGAAGCTTGCATCCGGTGTAAGCGCATAATCGGGCAGACCGTGCTCTTTGACATACATATGCATGTCGTCCATTCCGCATTCTTCGTCTCCGCCTACAACAAGCGATACTCTCATTTTGGGATCTATGCCGGAGTTTTTGACGGCGGCAAGAGAATACATTGCCGCAACTGCGGCTCCCTTGTCGTCAAGAACGCCTCTGCCGTAAAGCACGCCGTTTTCTCTTGTGAGCTTATACGGCGGTTTTGTCCATCCGTCACCTGCCGGCACAACATCGCCGTGCGCAACAACAAGAAATGTTTCGTTTCCGCTGCCTATTGATATCCTGAGCGCATATCCGAGATTTTCAACTTCAAGTCCGAGAGCACAAGCGGCAGATGAAAGAACGCCGAAAGCGTCCGCTACGGGCTTGCCGAAAATTCCGTGATCGTCCGCCTTGCCGCTTACGCTTGCTACTTCAATGAATTTTGCGAGATCTTCAAACATGCGTTCGCTGTTTTTGCGTATAAAATCCATTATTTATCTCACTTTCATATAATCGGCGTATTTTTTCTCCCAAAGGTCTGTATCTTTCGGCAGATATTCTTTCACGTCTCCGAGAAGCGTTCTTGCCTCATCAAGATCCTTTATAACGCCTTTTGCTATAAGCTGAACGGCTATGTTGCCTATTGCCGTTGCCTCAACAGGACCTGCCGTTACTCTCTTTTTTGTTGCGCATGCGGTAAAACGGCAAAGATTTTCGTCTTTGGTGCCGCCGCCTATAAGATGAACGGTATCTATTTTTTCGCCGAGCAGCTTTTCAAGGTTTTCTATATAAAAACGGTATGTCAGGGCAAGGCTTTCAAGAATACAGAGCGCCTGCTGTCCCTTTGTTGAGGGCAGAGGCTGATTCGTTGCGGTAAGATAGTCCTCGATCCTTTTAGGCATATTGCCCGGCGCAGAAAAAGAATCGTCGTCCGGATTTATATAAACATTCGCAGAAACCTCCGTTTCAAGCATTCTGTCTATATCCTTAAAGGAAATATCGTTGCCTTCTCTGTTCCACTGGCGGCGCGTTTCCTGTATGAGCCACAGACCGGAAATATTTTTGAGAAATCTGATCGTTTCGGCGTATCCGCCTTCGTTTGTGAAGTTTTCTTCAAAACTGCTGCTGTTTATAAGCGGACTGTCAAGCTCCGCGCCAAGCAAAGACCATGTTCCGCATGAAATATAGCAACTCTTTTCTCCTTTTCCTATTGGAGCTGCCACAACTGCCGATGCGGTGTCGTGCGAAGCGCATGCGATAACGTCTACGGGTCTGTCAAAACCGACTTCCTGAGCTATTTCCGGCAAAAGGCTGCCCGTTACGGTTCCAGGCATGCGAATGGGCGGGAAAATCGATTTTTTAATACCGAGTTTTTCAATAAGCTCAAAGTCCCAGTCACGCTTTTCTGCGTTTAAAAGCTGAGAAGTAGATGCGATAGTATATTCAACGCTCATTTTACCCGTAAGAAAATATGCGAGCAGGTCCGGCGTGAAAAGAAGCGTTTTTGCCCGTTCAAGCAGTTCCTTTCTGTTTTCAACAAGAGAGGCAAGCTGAAAGATCGTATTCAGCTTTACAAACTGAATACCGGTAGAGGCGTATATATTTTCTTTCGGCACTTTTTCAAAAACCTTTTCCATCATTCCGTCGCATCTCGCATCACGGTAATGAACAGGATTTTCAAGCAGCCTGCCGTCTGCGTCGAGAAGTCCGAAATCAACGCCCCATGTATCTATGGCAATGCTTTCAATATCCTTGTGACCGGCATTGACGCATTTCAGAAGCCCCGTCTTTATCTCGTAAAAAAGGCGGAGTATATCCCAGTAAAGCGTTCCGTTTACCGATACGGGATCATTTGAAAAACGGTGGATCTCTTCCATCTGAAGCTTTCCGTTTTCGTATATGCCGAGAATTGCGCGTCCTGAAGAGGCGCCGAGGTCAAAAGCAAGTACTTTCATAGTAAACATCTCCGGAAATAAGTGATATTTTTTTTATTATATCATCTCCGAAGCGATTTGTCAATTAATATGACGCCTAAAACGGCAAAATGTTCCGCATAATTCAGCCGATATTGACAAATTCTTTTTCATATGTTAAAATAACCGAAAGTGTGGTGAAAAAAGTGATTTATAAAAATATAATCATAAACGGTTTTACAAACGATATCGTCGTCAGAAACGGAATTATCGAAAAGATAGGTAAAACCGATGAAAAAGACGAGATTACAGACTGCTCGAACCTGACTGCTCTGCCGGCGTTTACGGATCTTCACGTTCATTTGCGCGATCCCGGTTTTGAGTATAAAGAAACCGTGTATACGGGAACTCTTGCAGCAAGAAACGGCGGTTTTTCGGATGTTTTTTGCATGCCTAACACAAAGCCGGTATGCGATAATACCGATATTGTGAGATATATCCTCGAAAAACAGGCAAACGTCAACGTCCATCCGATAGGAGCGGTTACAAAAGGACAGAAAGGCGTAGATATCTGCGATTTTGCCGCCTACCGCGAAGCGGGAGTTCTTGCCGTTTCAGACGACGGTATGCCGGTCGCCGATGATGATGTTCTAGAAAAAGCAATGATCTCCGCAAAGAAAAACGGACTTCTTTTTATCTGTCACTGCGAAAACCGATCCGTCATCAAAGACAGGCTGAATATTCCGTCCGAGGCTGAATTTTCCGATGTCATACGCGTTCTTCATGCTGCTGCAAAAACAGGCGCAAAGGTCCATATAGCGCATGTAAGCACAAAAGAAAGCGTGGCAGCAATAAGAGCCGCAAAAAGAGCGGGAACTGATGTTTCTGCGGAAACATGCCCTCATTATTTTACTTTGACGGCAGACGCTGTTGAAAGATTCGGCGCAAACGCAATGATGAACCCGCCTCTCAGATTCGAAGAGGACATATATGCGGTGACCGAGGGGATATGCGACGGAACGCTTGATATGATCTCAACGGATCACGCGCCGCATTCCGCAGAAGAAAAAGCAGTTGAAAAAAAACTTGCGCCCTTCGGCATTACCGGACTTGAAACTTCATTTCCGCTTTCGTATACAAATCTTGTAAAAACAGGCATAATAACGCTAGACGACCTTTTGCGCCTTATGAACGACTCTCCGTGCGAAAGAGCGGGCATAAAAAAGAACGAAATAAAAGAAGGCTGCGAGGCGAATTTTATCGTTGCGGATTTATCGTCGTCATTCATATTCAACAAAGAAAAAAGTCTTTCAAAATCAAAAAACACACCTTTTGACGGCGTTGAAATGACGGGAAGAGCGGTTTACAGCATATTAAAAGGAGAAATGTTTAAATGTCAACCGATATTCTGATAAAAAAAATAATCGAAAAGAAAAATCCTACTGTGGCAGGACTTGATCCTCTCTGCGATTATCTGCCTCAATCAATGATTACGGGTGATTCACCTGAAAAAAAGGCGGAAGCTATACTGAAATTCAACATGGAGCTCATAGATGCCCTTTACGATATCGTTCCCGCGGTAAAACCGCAGGCAGCGTATTACGAGCTTCTCGGCGCTGCGGGCTACAAAGCTTTTTGCGAAACCGTAAATTACGCCAAAAGCAAGGGGCTTTATGTTATTGCGGACGGCAAAAGAAACGATATAGGCTCTACTGCAACGGCATATTCAAAAGGATTTTTTGACTGCATAGGGACCGATGCGCTTACGGTCAACGCCTATCTCGGTTTTGACGGAGTGGAACCGTTTATTGTTGAAAACAAGGCAATCTATATTCTTGTTAAAACGTCAAACAAGGGTAGCGGCCAGCTGCAGGATCTTCTTTTGCAGAACGGAAAGACCGTATATGAGCATATGGGCGATCTTGTATCCGAGTGGGGCGAAAAATCGATAGGGGAGTACGGATACTCCAATGTTGGCGCTGTTGTTGGCGCAACATATCCAGAGCAGCTTGCCGCGCTGCGCGAAAGACTGCCGCATACCTTTTTCCTTGTTCCGGGCTACGGAGCCCAGGGAGGCGGTGCAAAAGACGTTGCGGGTGCATTTAAAAACGGTCTCGGAGCAATAGTCAATTCATCAAGAGGAATAATGTGCGCATATAAAAAACAGGGACTTCCCGCCGAGGAATTTGCAAAAGCCGCAAGAGCGGAAGCGATAAGAATGCGCGATGAAATAATGAGCGAACTTTAAGTTAAACAAAAAAAGGACGGAGATTATCTCCGTCCTTTTGCTTATTATTGTTTTAGCCTTTCGCTTCCTCTTTTTCGGGAATGGGTTCCTGCAGGATAATTTTTGTAACAACAACGTCAACGTCTCTGAGAATCGTTATCTCAACTTCGTCGCCTGCTTTGAATTTGCCGAGTTTAGATATAAGCTCGTCTATCGATCTTACTCTTTCGCCGTTCAGCTTCGTAATAATGTCTCCGACCTGGACATCAGCGTTTGCGGCTCCGCCGCCTTCGAGTATTTCAGAAACGTAGATGCCGCCGATCGTAGTTTCGGTAGCGCCTTTGATACCTATCTGCGGACGCTGAACTTTGCCTTCGTTTATTATCTGCTCAATTACCGGAAGTGCTGCTTCTATCTGGACCGCAAAACCGATATCTTCATAGGTTTCAAAATCTCCGGTCATTATTTTTACGGAATTTATACCTACTACCTGTCCGTACATATTAAGCAGCGGGCCGCCGGAATTGCCGGGGTTTATCGTTGCGGAATGCTGAATGAGATCGAGAGTAAGGTTCAGGTCTTCAAGCTTGTAACTGTCTCTTCTTGAAGAAACGTAACCTGCAGTAACGGTATGCGCAAGATTGCGTTCATACGGTGTGCCTATTGCAACTACCTGCTCACCGGGAACGAGCTTGTGAGATTCGCCGAATTCCGCGGCGGGAAGTCCTTTAAGGTTAACTTTAATAACGCCTATATCTGTATAAGTGTCAAAACCGATAACTTCCGCGTCATATGCCGTTTTGTCGTCTCCGTAAAGATATACCGAAACGCTTGTTGCATCGTCAATAACGTGAGCGCATGTGATTATATATCCGTCTTCGGTAAAAATAACGCCTGTGCCAAGGCTGCCGCCGGTTGCGTTTTTGACAAGGACCACAACAACGCTCGGGTTTACTTTTGCCGCAACGCCCGCAACGTCAAGTCTGCCTTCCGCTGTATTCTGTTCAGCTGGAACATAATCCGGAGTGGAAATAGTTATTGTTTTTGCGGTCTGCGCGGCGGAAGGGGCAAGATCTGTTTTGCTTGCTCTGCCGAAAACCGTGCCTACGGCAAACGACGTGGTCATAATGCATATCGCTGCAAGAACGGCTGTTGCCGCTATCCAGAAATTCTTTTTATTCTTTTTCTTTTCCGGAGCTGGCGCCTGCGTATATACCGGAACCGAATAATATGAAGGACTTTCGTATTTCGGCTGATAATAAGCGTTTTGAGAAGGAGCCTGAGGCGCCGCCTGAGCCTCCGTTCGGTTATTTACGGTGTTGCTGTAAACAGGTGTTTCTTCTGTCTGCGGCGTTACAGGTTCGGTTTCGATTTTTTCGGTATTTTCTGCCGCAACTGCTTCTTTTTCTTCGTTTACGTTCTGTTCGGGTTGAGTGATTTCGTTGGTTTCATCGTAATTCATAGCTAAAACCTCCTGTTCGATATTACACAATAATTATATCCCTTTATTTTGTTGCGTGGGTGACGGGTCTGTGTCAGGATTGAGGGAAAATTGTATACATATATATGTCAGAAAGCTTTGATCTGTCGTCATTAAGTCGAACATATTTTTCAAGGAGCGCTTCTCTTTTCATCCCCACTTTTTCAAGCACTTTTATCGATGCTGTGTTTTCTACGGAGCAGAGAGCCTGAATGCGTTCAAAACCTAGAGAAGAAAAACCGTATTCTATCATCGCTTTTGCCGCCGAGGTGGCATAACCCATATTTCTGTATTTTTTTACTATCCAGAATCCGAGATCGGCGCGCGCGTGCAAAGGATAAATATCGTGAAAGCTTATCATGCCAACGGGTATTTTGTCTTTTCGCCGCTCTATCGTCCAGTCTAAGTATTTGCCGTTTTCATATTTCGTAAATATTTTTGAAAGAAATTCCTGAGTATCTTCATATGTTCTGTGCGGCTCCCAGAATTCATAGCGAGACGTTTCGGGGTCGGACAGCGTATTGTAAAAAACAATGTCTTCCGGCTTTGCTTTGCGCATAACAAGCTCTTCGGTTTTTATTACGGGGAATGCGCCTCTGAACATAATTATCCCTTCTATTCTTCCTGCATTTTGCCTACGATAAGCTCTTTTGCGTAGGGCAGAGTTTCTACCCACGCTGCGTATTCGTGCCACTCGTCAAGCTTGTGGTTTTTTCTCAGAGCATACATTGAAACAAGATTTTCGTAATTCATCGTGCATGTTCTCATCTGATTGTAGCTTGAGGGCAAAAACTGTATTATGTCGTACCAGTATTTTTTATCTTTTGTTTCAAGATACAAAAGACGCAGCTTTTCAAGATATTCAATGTTTTTGTCGAGCATATCAAGCGTTTCGGGAGTCATTTTATCGTGTGAAAAATCATCTCTTGAAAATTGCTTTGAGTGGATTTTATGCATTGTGCTGGTTGAATTTGCCACCGTGCCTACTTTATATGTGTCAAACTCCTTCCACCAGTAAAGAGGCGCGGTTATATCTACCGAAACAAATATCTGACGCATGAATTTTCTGTGTGTACTTCCTGCAGAGGCAAGGCGTGAAGCCAAATCAAGGTCGGCGGCTCCGAAAACGAAATTGCCGGACTCATCATAAAAGCTGTCGCTCTTTGCCCAGCTGTTCATCGGATTTCTTGCTCCCCTTATGGCATTTTCAAAATTCATTACGGATGTTCTTTCAAGCTTAATCATTTTTTTTCTCCTCCGATCTTTATTGGCTCAGAAAGGTAAAAAGACCATAAATATATTTCTTTTACGGGTTTTGCAAAACTTTTTTCTGCGGCATAAGCATAATATTCAAGCTGTTTTTTATACCGTGAAACAAGCTCTTCTTTTGTTGCTCTGTCGGTTTTGTAATCAATTATCACAAGTCCGTCGGCATATTCGCAAAGCACGTCTATCGCGCCCTGCAACAGTATTTCTTCGTTTTCTTCCGCCTCGCACGAAAACTCCTTCGCCGGCAGTCTGACAACAAAATACTCTTCTTTTCTTATTCTTTCGGCGGACATCATTTTGGCGAACAGCTCGCTTTTTTGAAATGCCGCAATCCTGCGGCTGTTTTTTCTTATTACTTCGGCTTGGTTTTCCGCGATAAACTTACCGTCCAAAAGCCTTTTTATTTCGTCTTCCGCCGGCAAAGACAGATCTGCAAGTGATATGAAAAGGTGCATTGCAGTCCCTGCCTGAGCGCCGCGCAGCTCGCTGTTTTGCAGCATAAAATCAGGCATTCGCATTTCTTCCGACTCAAAGTCGCCGCTCTTTATCAGCTTTTCGCTTTCTTTGTCTTCAAGTCTGTTTTTTATAAGCTCCGTAACGCTGATTTTTGCGGGGATGCGTTCCTGCTTTTTTGTCGGCGAGCATCTTCTTGCGATCTCTTCCTCGGTTATCGGAATATCAAAATCCGTTTCGCCCTCTGAAACGGTTTCGTTTTCGGGAACAGGTTCGTTTATAAAAACGTCTGTTTTTTCATGTTCATCCTGCGCAACGTCCGAAAAGTCCGTGATAAGCTCTTTGCACATCGGATGGCATGTAAGGCAGTCAAGTATAAGATCTTCGGGCGACTGCGAGTCATATGTTTTCACGGAACTTACTTTTCCGTCAGAACAGAAAAGCGAATGCTCGTAAAAAAGCTCCTCTCCGTATTTGTCTCCGCCTGAAACAAGAATGAGCTTTTCTCTTGCGCGGGTAAAGGCAACATATAAAAGACGCAGCGTTTCCGAAAGCTCTTTTCTCTTTTTCTTTCTTGCAACAACTTCGCGCATAAAAGTTGTTTTTTCAAAAATCATCTCTTTATCGCGCATTTTTGTGGCAAGCCCTGCGTCAATATCGATTATAAGCGGTTCGCGCAGCGATTTATAATTTATTTTTTTATTGAGCTGAGGCAGTATTACTATCGGAAATTCAAGCCCCTTCGAGGCGTGTATGGTCATTATTTTTACAAAATTGCCGGAAGGCATACCCTCTGCAGTTTTCACGCTGCCGGTCTCAGCGGCATTTTCCGTGAATTTTATAAATTCGTAAAGAGAACCGCCCTTACTTTCCGAAAAAGAACGGGCAAAAGCATAAAAAGACATAAGTCTCTCTTTTTTCAGATATCCGAGCGGAAGCGCCTGGATAAAAGAAGGATATCCCGTTTGGTCAAATATTTCTCTGACAAGGCTGTGAACAGGCAGATTTCTTGCAAGAAGCCTCATTTTTGTGAAAAACGAAAGAAATTCCGCCGCATGTTCATCGTTTTTTGCCGCCTCGGTAAGGTTTGTATAAAGCGGCGCATTTTTATCAGTTATTCTTATTTTTCCCGTTTCGTCCGCTGTAAAACCGCCTATCGGCGAAAACATCGCGGCAAAAAGCGAAAGATCGTCATAAGGATTGTCGATCGCTTTCATGAATGCGAAAACCGTTGCTGTTTCAGGCGCGTCAAGAAAAGTTCCGCCTCCCGAACCGACACATGGCACGCCTTCTTCGAAAAATATCCGTTCATAATCGGCAAGATTTTTTCGGTCGCGGATAATTATCGCAAAATCCGAAAAATCAGCTTTTCTTGTCGGATATGAAACGGTAAATCCGTTTTTTACCATCTGTTTTATCTTTCGGGCGCAAAATCTCGCCTGAGTTTCGTAATTATCTTCTTCATCACTGTCTGCGAGAAGATGCAGCTCCACATCGGCATCGTCTTTTCCCGGATAATCCGCACCCGCATACAGCGCTTCGCTCTCACCGTATTCCATGCCGCCGGTACGCTCGGAAAAAAGACGGCTGAAAACAAAATTGCAAAAATCAAGAATACCTTTTCTGCTCCTGAAATTTCTGTTCAGATATATTACGGGCAGAGATTCGAGTTTTTTCGCAAAATTATCGGGATTTGCCTGTCTGAACATATATATGCTTTGCTTTATATCGCCGACTGCAAAGCAGTTGTTTTGCGATATCGATGTAAAAAAGCATTCCTGCAAATCGTTTACATCCTGATACTCATCTATAAGTATTTCATCAAAGGACTGTGAGAGCGTTTTTGCGTATTCGGTCATTTCCTTTTCGCCTTTTTCATTTACGCGAACGGTAAGTTCAAGCGCAAACCTGGCTATGGCGTCAAAAGAATATGCGTTTCTTCTTTTCATTTCGGCGTTTACGCCGGCAATATATTCGAGCGTTATATCTATAAGTGAAAAAACGCCTGTTTTTACCTCTTCAAGATCTGATCGCAGAATATCTCCGTCCATTGAAAAAAGCGGTTTGGCGACATATGCTTTGAGCATATTGCGAAACGCTTTGTATTTCTGCTTTGTTCTGTCGTGCGGCTGGCACGGCGGACTTTTTTTGAATGTAAAAAGAGAGATCGTTTTTTGCGCGGAATCCCAATCGGGTTTTTCGAGATGATATATTATATCGCGAATAAAATCGCGCTCTTCTTCAATAATTACCGTTTCTTTTTCCGAAAACGGATTATCGTCAAGTATTTCGTCATATATCCGTAAATATTCCGCGAAATCAGGCAATACGTCTGCGCATGCATCGGAAAGCCATTTTTCCGGGTCTGTATACATATCCTTCTGCTTTTTTGTCCACTCTTCGGGAAAAGGCAGAGACTGAAGAAATACATGAAGCGCGTTTATCTGCTTTGTCATCTCTTCGTTTTCGCCCTCGCCGCCGAAAAGACGGAGAAGCTCCGAAAAACCGTCCGGATAGCTTTTGTAGCATTCGTCAAGTATTGAAGATAAAACATCGGATTTTATAAATCCGTATTCGGCATCGTCAAGCATACGGAAATCGGGAGAAATACCGAGCGTTTTGAAATTATCGCGCACCATTTCCCCGAAAAAACTGTCTATTGTGGATATTTTTGCCTTGTAAAGCAAAAGCTTCTGACGGCGAAGCGATTCTTTGTCTTTAAAATCCGCGGTTGAAAGCAGCTTGCCTATTCTTTCACGCATTTCGCTTGCCGCAAGGCGCGTAAATGTAACGACAAGAAGTCTGTCAAGACTTCCGCCCGAAGCGGCAAACTCCACCACTCTGTTTGTCAGCACCGCAGTTTTTCCGGATCCTGCCGCTGCGCTTACAAGCAGACTGCCGTCTCTTTGATGTATTGCTCTGTTTTGTTCGTCTGTCCAGCCCATTCTGATCTTTCCGTTATGCTGATTTACGGCTTATCACTGTCTATTTTTTCAAAAATGTTGTCTGTCCCTATTTTTTCCATGCCTCTGCCCTGTCCGCCGTAAAAACAGAAAGAGTTGTAAACGCAATACTCGCATCCGTCCTTTTTCTTTGTTTTGATCGGATTTTTCGATGTATTGCCGTTAAGCAGCGACGACGCCATGTTTTTCAACAGATTTTTAATATGCAAAAACAGTTTGCCGAACTGTTCTTCCGTTGCGAGAGGAGCTTTTGCCTGCCCTGTTTTTACAGGAATGTATTTTCCGCCGAGTCCGTTTTCCATTGCGTTCAACACAGCAGTATCGTCGAGGAATATTCCGGATCTGGGGTGCTTTTTGCGAAGCTCTGCTTCTGCATCAGCGTATCCGCCGTCCTTTTTGAGCGCAACTATTTTCGGATTTGCATTGACATACATACATCCCGCAGGTTCCGTATGCCCGTATATATCTTTTCCGTTTTCGCCGAGAGCGTAAAGATACATCAGCATTTGCACGTCAAGACCGTAATATACGTATTGCAGATCAAAAGTTTTTGCTCCGCTCTTGTAGTCTACAACGCGGATGAACTTTCTGCCGTCTTTTTCAAATATGTCTACTCTGTCTGCCACGCCTACAAGACATACCGAACCGCCCTCTACGGGAAATTCTACCGGTTTAACTTTGCCGTCAAACCCTATTTTGACTTCAAAATCAACGGGAACGAATTGGGACTGTTCAAGCTCATCGCGGAACATCATAAGCAAACGCGCAGCTTTTTGAACGAGTCTTCTGTAGTAAGTCATAAATCCTGCCGGAGGCGCGGCGCTGCCGAAAAGCGAGAGAAGATATTCCGAAGAGTATTTTTCGGCAATATCCCGTATCTCTTCGTTTGTGCCCAGCCCTTCGGCGATCGCATGCTCAAGAATGAAGTGCATGTAATTGCCTGTTTCAAGCGCACCCAGAAGGTTGTCTCTTTTCTTTTTCAGCTTAAGCCCGTATTCGCAGAAATATGAAAAACCGCATTCATAATATTTTGCAACGCGTGAAGCCGAAAGCCTCATATTTTTTCCGAAAAGCTTTTCCGCAGTCTCTTTTTCGAGATCGGTGCTTTCGGTGTGATGCAAAAACCGTCCGTATTCGGTGGTTTCAATGTAATTTTTCAGTTTCTGGGAACCGAACCTTGTATAAATGTCAAAAGCGGAAGGAAGATTCTGGATCCTTTCCGCAATTACTTCGGGAGCGTTTTGCGAAAGCGGCTGAATTACCCGGACCGACGGAAAGATCCGCATGATTTCTGTTATTGCAGATGACGGGCGCGTCTGAGCGGAGGATGATGACGCGTACGAAAGATAAAGCTTTTCGGTAGAGGCTGTAAGCGCTTTGTATGCAAGATACTGCTCGTGAATAAGCTTTTCTTCTTCCGTTTTGCCGAGAATTATATCGTATTTTTCGAGAAGCGCTCTGTCGTTGTCGTCAAAAAGCGAAAAACCGCTGTCTGTTTTCGGGAATTTTCCGTCGGAAAGTCCGAACACAAATGCGACTTTAGGCATGTTGAGCGGAACGGAATCTATTCCCCCTGCCGTGACTTCGTTTACTGCTGTGGGAATGATGCCTATATCGTTCTCTTCGATCACGGCAAAAAGAAGTTCGCGAAATTCGTCAAAAGAAACGATATCGTTTTCTGCAACTGACACAAGCTCGTCAAGGGCGTTTATTATAAGATCGTAAATCTGCTTCTGTTCTGAAAAGAGCGCGTCTTCGCCGTATGCGGCATATTCTTCGCCTGCTTTGTCAAGCGCTGATTTAAGCGAAACAGAAACGAAAAAACAGTAAAGCGCTTCTGCGATCGTCTTTATGGTCCCTTCACTTGCGGCAGCTCTGAACGATTCGATTTTAGAAACAGCATATTGTCTTACTTTGTTTATTCTTTCAAGACTTTCCGCTTTGCCGTCTTCTGCCGGAAGAGTGAACTCCGAAAGGAATGCGCCGTATGATATGCGCCACTTTTCCGTGTATCTCTCAAAAGCGGCAACATCATCGTCGTCAGGCTCGGTAAGCCCCGTTTTCAGAAACGCGAGCACGTATTCGCGCCTGTATCCGTCGCATATGACAGAAAAAAGCGCGTCAACAAGCGAACAGAGAGGTTTTATTCTCAATGGAACCCGTCTGTGGCAGAAAAGCGGTATGCCGTATTTTTCAAAGGCGGGTTCAAGCACCGGAGCGTATATGTCGCTGTCACGCATAATGATCGTGAAATCGCTGTATTTATATCCTTTATCGCGCACGAGGGAAACTATTTTTGCCGCGGCAAAATCCGCTTCGTCTATAATATCCGAAGCTTTGTAGATCGATATGTTTACCGGCAGACATTCTGCGGTTTTTTCTCCGTAGAGATGTTCCTTTACCGCCAGCAGATCGTCAGGCTTCTCATCGCTGCCTTCAAGAACGGTCGTTTCAAATTCAAGACCGGACTTTTGAGCTTTCGCCCTGAATGCGGCGGCATTTTTTGAAATAACCGAAAAGAGAGAATACTTAGGCTCGTTCAGAGAGGGCGTCGGGAAAGAAACGCACAGGTTTGCCCCGGTTTTCGCAAGAGCAAGCAAAACCTCTGTTTCGGAGAAAAGAAACACGGAAAACTTATCGCAGATGATATCGGCATCTCTGAAAAGAGATGTATTCTGCAATTCTTTTGCAAGAACGCCCAAACGGTTGTCTGCCTCAAAACTGCCTTCTTCAAGCAAAGCGCGGTATGCTGAAACAAAAAGCGAAATATCGTGAAGCTTATCGTTTTTTTCTGTTTCTGCCGCCCGCATCAGCTCTTCAGGCGAAAGACCGCTTATCTCCATTTCGGTTATCGCGCCCGAAACAAGAGAGATAAACGGATACGAACGCACGCTTTCGGGATAATATTTCAGTAACGGTGCAACTTCAGCCACCGCTTTCAGAATAACGGCGTTTTTTCCGCCGTCACCTATAAATTCGTGGCGCAGCGCCCCCATATCCGCAAATATCAGATTTGCGAGCCTTTTGAATGAAACGACCGAAATTCTGCGTAAAGCCCTTTCCCCGAACAGTTCAAGAAAACGGCGCTCCGTTTCGAATGTATACTGTTCGGGTACTATGACCGTGATTTTTTTTCCGTTGTCGGGCTTTTTAAGAAGCCCTTCGATCTTTTTTTCAACAAACTCTTTTCGTTTTGTTTCCGAAAGACCGAGAATAAGCTCGTTCATATTTTTGATCTGATGTGTAAATTATATAAAAGCGTGTTTTGTTTTTATCCGATGTTTTCTGTGCTGAAAAACATATCGGAGTTTTCTTTGATCTTTTGCGCGTTGCCTACGCAGCACTTGTAATCCTGCGAGAGAACATCTTTTATAAGCTTTGCCATTCCGCGCATTTTTTCGAGCGTAACGTCAAGGATCTGTTCGCGTATTTTCTGAACATCTTCATACTTTCTGCCTGTGAAATACGCTGAAAGCGAATAGCCTATCTTGCCGCTGATCGATTTCGGAGTATCTATGCCGCTGAAAGTGCCGATGATATACTTCGTCAGC
>JAEEJJ010000209.1 GCA_016281805.1 Clostridiales bacterium | reverse complement strand
CCGAAGCCGTTTTCTCCCAGAGAAATGGTCGCGCGCGTAAAAGCGGTATTTCGCAGAATAGACGGAATGCATTCCGACAGTATGTCTTCTCTTACGCCGCATTGCCGTGATCTGAAAATATATCCCGACGAAAGAAGAGTTGTAAAAGTAACCGAAGAAGGCGAGGAAGACCTTAACTTTACGGCTATGGAATACAATTTCATCAACTTTATGGTCGCAAACAAAAACAGAGTCTTCACAAGAGATCAGCTGCTCACCAACATATGGGAATATCAGTATATCGGCGATACAAGGGCGGTCGACGACCTTGTTAAGCGCATACGCAAAAAGCTCGACAGTCATCACACCGAGTTTTCCATTGAAACGGTCTGGGGATACGGATACAAGGTAACGGACAGCGTTGACTGATTTATGAAATACAGTATAAAAACAAAACTGATTTTATCTTACGCGGTCATAATCTTTCTGATGGCGGGCATTTCAATGTCGTTCGTTTCACTGTTTTCAGAAACTTACATGGTCAGAAACGCAGGCGATCAGCTTAGACAGTATGCCGACAGGATCGCAATTTCACTCGCTTCACGGCAGACCGCAGTGCCTGTTTTATTCGATTTTGTGTGGGATTCGATAGTCCGCGGCATAACCGAAAAAAATTATGCTCTTGCGGTAATGAACGAAAAATCCGAGCTTGTCAGAACATCGAATTTTGAAACCGTTGATATCGCACCCGAAGATCTCGCAACGTTCGTTGCGTCAAAAAACGGACAGTCGGGTATATTTGTTATGCACGAAAACCGTGAGACATTCGTTATCTGTTCCAGACAGATGAAAAATCAGTCGGGCGAGATATATGCAACGATAGCCGTGCTTATGCAGGTCGACCGGTATAATTTTGACAACCTTCTGATATTCCTGTTTTTTGCGTCGATTATTGCCGCGTCAGCGATCGCCGTTGCAAGCGCGGTGATCTTTTCGGGACAGCTCACAAGAAATATAAGAAAACTGCAGAAGCGCGCCGAAATGATAGCGAACAGAAAGTTTGACAGCACTATTGAGATCAACTCAAACGACGAAATAGGCGAGCTTGCAAATTCGCTTGACAGTCTAGCAAAAAGCATTGAAGAATATGATAAGAGCCAGAAGGTATTTTTGCAGAATGCGTCGCACGAGCTGCGAACGCCGCTTATGTCTATCAGAGGCTATGTTGAGGGACTGAAAGACGGTATATTCACAAAAAACACCGACGAGGTATACGAATCTATCCTGAATCAGACGTCACGCCTTGAAAAACTTGTTGAAGACGTTATGTATCTTTCTAAAATAGAAACAACAAAAGATGTTCTTCAGCTTTCAGAAGTCCGCACCGATGAAATAGTTGATGAAGCGATAGAAAGAGTTGACGGAATTGCAGCCGCAAAAGGCATAAGGATAGTAAAAGGCGAAGTTGTAAAAGAGGATCTTCTTTGCGACGGCGACCACCTTGCTACGGTATTTACAAACCTGTTTTCCAATGCGCTCAGATATGCGAAAAGCGAAATAGTGATAGAAGCCTGTTCAGTTGAAGACGGCGTTATCTTTACCGTTACCGACGACGGACCGGGAATCCGTGATGAGGAGATGCCGCATCTTTTCGACAGATTTTTCAAGGGCTCAACGGGCAAACACGGGCTCGGCCTTGCAATAGTAAAAGCCATAGCGATCGCGCATAAGGGCAGAGTTGAGGCATATAACAGAAAAGACGGTCAGTCAGGCGCGGTTTTTGAAGTGTTTATTCCGAAAGAACAATAAAGAAAAGGAAAAGAGTCATGCTCAGAGGCTACACGATACCGATTATTGATTTTTCCGATGAAAAAGAGAGGCAGACTGTCGTTGATAAAGAAGACGGTCTTTATATCGGGCATCCCACAACTGTTTTGCTTGACGACGGCAAAACGATAGTTACGGTATATCCCAAAAACCACGGTTACGGTCAGATCGTTCTGAAAAAAAGCTTTGACGGCGGCAAAACGTGGTCCGACAGACTTCCCGTTCCCGACAGCTTTTCAACATCCCTTGAAACGCCTACCGTATACAAGGTTTACGATAAAAACGGCAAGAGACGGCTGATACTTTTTTCGGGTCTTTATCCGATAAGAATGTCTGTTTCCGAAGATGACGGAGTCACATGGTCAGAGCTTTCTCCTATAGGCGATTTCGGAGGAATCGTTGCCATGGGCGATATTTGCTGCACGGGCAAAGGCGAATATTTCGCTCTTTTTCATGATGACGGCAGATTTATCCGCGGCGGTAATTACGAAAAAAGAACGGTCTACAAAACAGGTGAGGGCGCGGAAGCAAGAACAAAGCTCATGCACAGCTTTTCCGAAGACGGCGGAAAAACATGGTCCGAAAAGCGGGACAGCTGGGTGAAAACACTCGAAAAAGAGGGCGATGAGTGGAAGGAGATCTATTCCGTAAATTCCGGCAGACCCAACGGAAGAATAAAGGTGTATCAGACATTTTCACATGACGGCGGACTGACGTGGTCTGATCCGGTATGCATATGCACTCACGAAATATGCGATCTTTGCGAACCTGCGGTGATCCGTTCGCCCGACGGCAAAGAAATATGCGCCGTAATGCGTGAAAACGCAAAAAAAATGAATTCGCACGCCATTTTTTCTTCCGACAGCGGAAAAACATGGTCTGCTCCCGTTGAACTTCAGGGTGCGTTGACAGGCGACAGGCATTGCGCGAGATATCTTAAAGACGGCAGACTTTTTATCAGTTTTCGCGATACATGCCTTGATTCTCCCACATGGGGAGACTGGTGCGCGTGGCTTGGGCATTACGACGATATAAAATACGGCAGAGAAGGAATATGCCGCATCCGTATAATGAAAAACTACAAAAACGGTGACTGCGCCTACCCCGGCGTTGAAATTCTGCCCGACGGAACGATAGTTACCACTACATACGGTCATTTTACCGAAGGCGAAGAGGCGTATGTCGTTTCGGTTCGTATCCGTCCCGAAGAAATAGACGAAAAACTGAATTGCTCGGCAAAATAATGCTGTTTTTCAATATTGACTTTTGCGTGATAATGTGCTATTATAAAAAATAATTCAAAAAAACAAAAAAGAAAGCCTGGAGAAAAGGAAATGGAAATTAAAATTACCAAAAACACTGCTCCGAAAGCAAAAGTTCCGGCAAACGAGCTTCGTTTCGGAACAACATTCACAGATCATATGTTTATTATGAAGTATTCGCCCGAAAACGGATGGCACGACGCAGAGATCCGTCCTTACGGACCGCTTTCTCTCGATCCTTCCGCTATGGTCTTTCATTATGCACAGGAGATATTCGAAGGTCTGAAGGCGTATCGCACGAGCGAAAACGGAGATATATATCTTTTCCGTCCCGAAAAGAATTTTGAAAGAATGAATCAGTCATGCGACAGAATGTGCATTCCCCGTTTTGACGGCGATGAAATGCTTGATGCGCTTGAAAAGCTTATAAAGATCGATGCGGACTGGATACCCACAGCTCCCGGAACATCTTTATATATCCGTCCGTTCATAATCGCAACAGACGCTCATGTAGGCGTTCATCCGTCCGGTCATTATCTTTTCGTGATCATTCTTTCTCCGGTCGGTTCGTATTTCAAAGAAGGACTCAAACCTGTAAAAATATACGTTGAAACGGAATATACAAGAGCAGCCCGCGGCGGCACCGGCATGGCAAAATGCGGCGGCAACTACGCAGCGTCGCTTATCGGACAGCAGAAAGCCGAAAAACTCAATTATTCTCAGGTCCTCTGGCTTGACGGTCAGGAGCATAAGTATGTTGAGGAAGTAGGCGCAATGAATGTTTTCTTCAAAATTGACGGCACGATCGTAACTCCGGCTCTTGACGGCAGCATTCTGCCCGGTATAACGAGAAGATCCGTTCTCGAATTCCTCCGTCATAAGGGCTATAAAGTCGAGGAAAGAGCATTGCCGATAGACGAACTTATGGCTGCCGCAAACAGCGGAAAACTCGAAGAGGCATGGGGAACAGGCACCGCAGCGGTAATAAGCCCGATAGGCGAACTGAACCGCGACGGCAACGCATGCGTTATAAACAACAACTCGATCGGTCCGGTATCGCAGATGCTTTATGACGAACTCACAGGTATTCAGTGGGGACTTAAAGACGATCCGTTCGGATGGAGACACATCGTAAAATAATAACCAAAAAGATAAGACCGCCGAAAGCATCGGCGGTCTTTTTGTCATTTGATCCGTCTTTGAAAATGTAAAATTGAAAAAACTATCCCGTTCAAAAGATGATCGAATTGTTTTCAAAAGTAATAAATGCATCTTCGCAGATTGTTTGAATTATATCCGCATTTGCTTGAGGTATCTGCGATACGGATCTATTGCCTCGGTCTGTGATCGGCGGGATTGCCCATCATATCGAACCATCCGTCGCCCGTAAAGATCAGTTTTTTCTTCAGATCCGTATCAAATATCTCCTGTCCGATGTTGGCGGCATAGCGCAGCCTTTCGTCTGTGGAACATAAGGATTTGTGCGTATTGTTAACGGTGTTAAAATTTATTCCGCTTCCTTTTTCCCAGAAAGCTTGTTTTGGGTCGTTTTCGGTAAAATATCCCTGATTTGCAACATAGTCTATGTGACCGCAGTAATCACCGGGCTTTTCCTCATATGAAAGTCTTCCGTCCAGCGCAAGCCAGTGCGGAACTGCTTCAAAGCTCGTATTATACGCATTTACGCTCTGTTTATACTTATTGGCGGCAAATTTCCAGAAACATACGTTTGCCTCATCAATGAATTTCATAATTGTGATCGGGTGCGCATAAACGCCCCTTGGCTGTTCATAATTGTTGAAGGTTATGCCGTGTCTTCCGAAAAGCGCTGCGCACTTGTTCAGCAGCAGGTGTTCGCCTCCTACGGCAAATCCCTGTCCGAATCCTTCTGCCTGACAGAACTCCCATTTGTATTCAAACATATTATTTGATCCGTATGTGCCCATGAACGCAATGAATCCCTCTGAAGGAAGGGGCTGCTTGACATTTGAATAGTTTCCGCGCGTATCGCAAAGACATTTGCAGCGGCGCATGCCGAGTGAGCCCATAAATCTGCCGTCAAAGCAGATGATGTTTTTCTGATCGTCATAAACAGTAACGTAAATATCTTTGAAAACATGATGATTGCCGTTGTGTCCCTCTGTTGCGAACAGTGAGCAGCTCTCATTTTCTTTTACGGAGTCATATGCTTCTTTTGTGATCCGAATAACTGTTGACTCCGTTCTGTCGGAGCCGGAGATAAGAATACCTATATGGGCAAAGCGGTTTGATACCGCCTTTGACATAACAGCAACACGTCCGTTGGCATTTTTTCTCGGAAAGGCGTCAATATAGTAGTTTCCGGGCGCAAGAATAATTCTTCCGCCTCGTATCTCACCGTTTACAGGAATAAATACCCTGTCAAGGGCCTCCTGAAGCACATCCTGGTCGTTTTTGCCTGAGCAGACAATATCCGCAGTTTCTTTATCCCTGTCTGACGAATCCACTGCCGCTATATATAATGTGTCTGTCATAATAACTTCTCCCTGTATTTTATTATTTGTTTGTTACACAGCGGTTTTCCTGCGATGAGTTTATCATATTATTACGCTGATGTCAAGAATTTTTTCCGAAATTGCCGACAACAGGTGTTGCTTTGATTTTGTCCGGCTTTTTTCGAGTATGGAACCGATAGCTTTTGCAAAAAATAAGACCACCGATATTTCGGTGGTCTCTTCGTTATTTAATTTGTCTTTTGGGATGCAAAATTGCAAAAATCAGTCTCCGTTCCAAAGAAGGTCGCATGTTTCTTCAAGCGGAATATATACATCCTCGATGGTCGTTTGCATTATATCCGCATTTGCTTCAAGTATCTGCGATACGGATTTATTGCCGTGCGCGTCTCTCAATGCGTTCGGTATGAGATATCCGTTGTCATTGTAGGGCAGATAATGGCAGTTTTCAAGACATTCAAATACAACGCGGGTATCACGGGGGTCATGAAAAACATATCTGTCGTAATATTGCAGCCGTTCCTCTTCCGTCTCATATCCGGGCAGCGGTTCGAATAATGCGTTTACCACTGTGGGTATCGCTTCAAGCTCCGTTATGTTTGCCGGAAAGGAAATTCCGTTGTTGTAAAATTCAAACTGGCTTATCCACGGAGATCCGACAAGGTCATCAGAGAGCGGAAACGGAAGAATTCCGAAATTATCAACAGTATACTGAATATCTGCAAGTCCGTAATAAAGATGAGTGAGCACCATTACGGCCTCTTCGTTTACAAATTTTGCAATGGTCGTAAACGTGTCTGTTCCCCGTGTGATATTTGTTTCATAGTTTTTCCAGAATGTATCGGAAATCCATGTGAGCTTATCGAGCGCTCCCGGTTCATAAAAAGCATTTGACCATGTGCCGTCTGAATGCTTGACGATATAATCTATACCGCTTGTTTTTATTGCTATGCTGAAATAATGGGCAGGCTCGACGGCAAGCGCGTATACGGTTTGACCGCTGTTGTTTTGATGCGTATATGCTTCAAGAAGCTCTTCGAATTTACCCCTTGTCCACTCTTTTGTTTCAACAAACTCTCTCGGGTCGGGCTGATTCAGCCGTGAAACGATATTTTCGTTTACAAAGAAGAAGTGATCGACCTGTTTCCAGACAGTTTCGGGCCAGTACATAGGCAGAAGTCCGTATAGATGTTTGTCGAAAGCATAACTTATAAGCTTTTCACGTCCGCCCCACTTTTCTTTTTCAAGATAGTCTATGCCCGTATAAAAATTGTCAACGGGATAAAGCAGATCGGCTCTTATCTGACTGTAAAGTTCGTATGAATCTGAAAGCAGAACATCGCACGGTTTTATGCCCGACGATATATAATAAAACAGATTCGGAACGATATCTTCCGATTCGTTGAAGACTATGTCAACATCATACTGATTTTCCACATCGGCTATTCTGGATCTGACAAGGTCGCCGAAAAGCGAATCGACGTCGTAGCAGATATCAGGTTTCATGTTGAAAATAAGTTTCAGTCCGTCAAAAGAGTTGTCTGATGCGGAATGAGTGTAATCAGGCACAAGTTCTTCCGTCTGAACGGAGCAGGACATTATCATAACAGGCAAAATGAGTATAAGCAGAAGTTTGATCGGATTTCGCATTTCGGTAATTATCCTTTCTGTTGTGTCGTTATTTATTTGTTGAAAAAGTCAACGCCGTGAGTTGTATTTGATGAAGGATTCAATATGAGGAAGGGGATTCTTCGTTTTGCATTTCGGCTTTTCTCTTTTTTGCTTCGCGCTTTCTTCTTCGTATCTCTTTTTTTGCGTAAATTGCGCTGAATACAATAACTGCGGTGGTTACGCCTGCAGCAAGAACAAGAGAGATTATTATTTCAGCCGTGCCTATCTTATCCGTTATCGGCTCCGGCGGTTCCTGCTCTTTCTGCTTTTCATGCGTATTTACGGAAACTTCGGCAAAAGCGATCGTAGTATCTTTTGACGGGGATTTTTCAAAGCTGAAAGAAAAACGTGTAAGCTGCGTAAAAATCTCGTCTGCTGTTTTTTCGTGAACTGCTTCGTCTTCTGATCCGGTTTCTGTTTCCGCGGCAGTATCCTCGGCGTTTTCCGCGTCAGAGTCTTCTTCGCTTTCAGTGTTTTCTGATTCTTCCGCGATCGTTTTTTCGGGTATCAGCGTCTGGGCTGTTCTGAAATTGAGCGAAATATCGTTCCATCCGCTTTTTATATCGATATCCGCAACGCTCCAAAAGATCCCCGTGCCGTCGTCGCATAAAAAGGAAATGCTGCCCTTCTCGCCTTGCAGCGCCGAAATATCGCTTATAAAAAGCCTTATCAGAAGCACATGAGAAGTGCTGTCTTTTCCGAAAAGGGTTCCTTCGTTTACAAATCTGTATTCGCCCTCAATGCGGTCTGATGACGATGTGAAGCTTATCGACGCCCTGTCTCCGTTTCTTATTGTTTCGGATGAAGCAACGGTCTGTCCTCCGGATATCCAGCCTCCGGTTGACGCCGTGGGTATTTCAAAAAGCTTTTCAAGCCCCGTATCCGCAAAAAAAGCGGCGCAAAAAAAGGACAAAACAAGCGGCAAAACGATCAGAAAAGAAGAAAATTTAAGCAAATCGTTCCTTTTCATATCAATATCCGCTCTTTTTGTCGAGCGAGTCGTCGTTTTCAACCCAGTCTTTCATTACGTCTATTATTCTGTATTCCGTTTTTGTGTCTCTTACGATCACCGTTTCAATACCCGCATTTATCACAAGCCTGCGGCACATCGAACAGCAGCTTGTGCCGCTCATTATTTCTCCCGTTTTCGGACTGATGCACGCAAGATAAAGCGTTGAGCCTATCATTTCCTCTCTTGAGGCGGCAATTATCGCATTCGCTTCAGCATGAACGGAGCGGCAAAGCTCATAACGTTCACCTGCCGGAATTTTCAGCTTTTCGCGAAGACATTCTCCGATATCGCAGCAGTTCACTCTCTGTCTGGGAGCTCCGGCATATCCGGTGCTTATGATGGAATCGTTTTTAACTATGACAGCGCCGAACAGCCTGCGTATGCATGTTCCCCTTTCCGCAACAGTCTGCGCGATATCAAGGTAATAATTTTTTTTGTCGATCCTTCCCATAAACTGCTCCTTTTATATTTTTTCTTATTATACCCGTTTTCAGCCGTTTTGTCAAGCAAGAAAAAAATATGTAATTATTGCATTCCGGAAAAAAGGTATTGAAATAATACACAGATAATGATATTCTTCTATCATCTTGTCAAAGGATCGATCTAATGCCTGTTTTTAAAACGACGATAACCGCCGATTGCCGTTCGGGAATGAGAAAAGGAATGGAATCATGGATGAAAAACTGCACAGACTGCATAAAAGCCGTCAGCGGTCTTGAAATAACTTTTGAAACTGTTGCGTCTTTATACGGCAGCACGGGTTTTAACGTTGATATCACAATAAAACCTTCTCTTTCGGTAAGGTTCGGCGTGATGATGTCCTCTGTGCTGAACGCCTCAAATTACCTTTCGGGTATTTTATGCAGAAACGGGTTTTTCCCTCTGAACGGGTACGGCAATCATTTCGACTGTTCAGCTTTTTATTCAAGCGATCTTACCGTCATATACGGAGAGGGACTTCTTTACGTTACCGTCACTTTGTCTGACGGCGAAGAAAAGACTCTCTTTTTTGTGAATACTCAAACTGAGATCGCTACGGGCGAAAAATATGCGGGGTGCATGGGCCTTTCCGTAAATAAAGACGGAAACGCGGTTTTTTCGGGAATTTTACGAAATGCGTTTTCTCACGACGGAGTTCATGTCCTTATCCGAAAAGCTGAAACTCTGAACGGTCGGTTTTTGCTTGACAACCTTTATACTGCAGGCGTATCCGATAATCCGCTCCCCGAAAAAGAACCGTTTGACGTTCTTTTTGAGGACGGGAACGTTAAAAAGGCTATAGTAACGGGTTTTAACGGCATTTCAGATACGTACGGACGGAATGTTTGCTCGGGCAGTTTTCTGAGCTTTATCTGAATAAAGCGAATATTGCAAAAAATGCACGTGAATTGTGAAAAAAAACCGAATTTTACGAGTGTTTGCATCTCTTTATGACATTATTGAAAAAAAGACAGTCGGCTCAATTGACTTTTTTTGCTTTTTGATGTATAATCTTTCTGTTGCGGAGTTTTAAAAACCGCTGAAAAAACGGCGGATTTTCTGTTTATAATAATATTATGAAAGGTATTTGTGCAATGAAAAAATTAGCAAAGCTTCTTTTGCTCGCCATGATCTTCACCCTGATCGCAACCGCTTGTCAGGCAGGAGAGACGGAAGAGTATTTTGATCAGGATCTGGACAATCCCGGCGGCACCAAGATGGATCTCGGCGGCTTTGAAATGATCTATGAATTCGGTTCAAACGAAAGCGAAGGACTTATCACCGAAAACGTCCTCGGCTTCCGTCCCGATACTCAGTTTGCCGATCTCGCGAAAGCGCGTATAAAAGAAGTTGAAAACGACTACAACTGCAAGATCAAGATCAATTACAATTCAACTCAGAGATGCCACACGTTTATCTCTCTTTCTTACGCAGGCGTATTTATGTGCGACGTTATTTCGGGCATATCCGATATGTGGGCAGATGCGGCAAGAGCCGGTATGCTCGTAGGTCTTTCGGAGCTTGAAGATTATATCGACTATAAAGACGAAGAAAAATGGGGCAACAGATCTATTCTTGAAGTTGTTTACTATGAAAACGACCTTTACGGACTTATCCCGATGGGCTGGCCCGAACTCAACCATTCGTCTTTCGGTTATCCTCTTGCTGTAAACGAAGACATCGTATCTCTTTTAGGACAGCCCGACCCTCGTGAATTTGTTGAAGCGGGCGACTGGACATGGTCTCGTTTCAGAGAATGTCTTGCAAATTATACCGAGGTTGAAGGCACAGAAACAAAGCATTACGGTCTTTCGGCTCACTGGCCCTATTATACGGAAATGTTCATCCGTTCAAACGGCGACTCTCTTGTTTATAAAGACGAAAACGGAAATTACTCCTTCGGTTTCAGAACTCCCACCGCCTTCAAAGCAATGGAAGAGGCAAAAGCGATCTGGACTACCGATCTCAGCTATACGATCTCAAGCCAGATGAACGATTCTGTTGAACAGACTGTAGACGATTTTGTAAACGAACGTTCCGTTATGTGTGTAGCTCCCACCGGATATCTTTACGGACAGGACGCGCGTATCTCTCTCAATGTTGACAATTTCGGCATTCTCACATGGCCTCTCGGTCCCGACGCTCAGCCCGGTCACGTATACGGAATTATGGAAAACAACAATTACTGCATCGCTTTTTCATCACTTTCCAGCCAGACCGAAAGCTCAGCGGTAATTATAAACGCTCTTTATGAACCGCTTCCCGGATTTGAGACGGCAGAAGATATCAAGTCTTATATGGAACACAACTTCTTCTTTGACGAACGCGACTGCAACAACTTCCTCGCAATGTATTATAATCAGGAATACAATTATTTCCATTATGATATGCGTACTCAGTATGTAAGCTTCCTTGAAAGATCGAACAGAACCGTTACCGAATACGTGGAAAGCGTAAGAGATGTTGCGGACAGAATTTTTGAAGAGGCTGTCATGCCTTCAGTTCGCGGTATCGAAGCTGTCTGGGGAACATACGGCGAAGAATAATCACGATTGAATTCAATAAGCTCCTCTGTACGGGGGAGCTTATTTGTTTTTTTCCGAATGAAAAAGTCGATTAAATACTTGACTTTTTTAAAGAATTGAAATATAATATATAATATAATCGTCAGGAGGGAGTTTTTTATGAAAAAAATATTGTGCTGTTTTATGTGTGTTGTTGCGGTATTTATTATGATATCGTGTGCGGGAACAGAAATTGAAATAGTGCCCGAATATGACAATGCGCTGGGCGATGCCGCAGTAGATCTTCGAGGTTCGGAAATCGTTTTCGGATGGGATACGGGACGAAACGGCTCTACTCTCGGATATATCGAAGGCACGGACTTCGGCGATATGGCGGCGCAGAGAGTAAAGGATGTTGAAAACCTTTATAATTGCAAACTGTCGTTTGTAAATAAGGATTCGATCGGAAGTCATGCGTATATAAATGCTATTTCCGGTACGTATGTCTATGACGCTGTGGCTCAGGCAACATTCGGTCTTGTAAATTACATGAGAGCCAACGCATTCCAGGATCTTGTTCCGCTTCAGAGTCTGGATGTTTTTGACGAAACAAAGTGGGGCAGCAGATATCTGAGAATATCCACTATGTTCAATGACGCTGTCTACGGTATTATTCCCGCAGCGCTGCCCATGAGAACTTTCGACTCGGAACTCAATATTATCTGTGTAAATGAAGACTATGTTGACGCAGTTTCCGAAACAGACCCGCGTGATTATTTCGAAAACGGTGAATGGAACTGGGATACATTTGAACACTGTCTTACTCATTTTGCGCAAACAAACAACTCAAATGAATATGTTTATTCGTTCATGTCCGGATTTGGCGGTTTTTCGCGCGATGTTGCGCTTTGCAACGGCAATACCTTTGTAACGTTCAAGGATGACGGTTCATATGAACTCGGATATTTTACTCCGACCGCGATAGACGCATATAACAGATGCTACGACTGGTTTTACGGCTCGTTTGCCTCATATGTCAGCGATTACTATAAACCCGATCTGTTTGCCGCCGGCGGCGCTGTAATGCATTACACAAACACCAATCAGCTTTTTGCCACCACAGACTCTCTTGCATTCCATCTTGAAAATCTCGGTGTTGTACCCATTCCTCTCGGACCTAACGCTAAGGATCCGTCTGATTACAGAACATCGTACGCAAGCGGCGCCTATACGGTATGCGTGCCTCTGACAACAAAGGATGCGGAAGCTACCGCACTTGTTCTTGACGGACTTTTTGAACCTTTTGAGGGATATGAAACCAAGGAATCGATCATAGACTATCTTACAAGATATTATTTTACAGACAGACGCGATTCTGAGTTTATGTATGAGCTTACCACTGGTCCGCATACTCTTTATCACGACCACCATCACGGTATGAGCACAATGTTTGACCAGATACCCAACGGCGGCGTTGCTACAACCGTTGAGTCGTATAGGAGCGCGATTTACGAAGCTGCGGAAACTTATGTAATTTCAATGTATGAAACTCTCAATGATCTGAATGACCGTTTCCATAACTGATCGTTTGCCGATCTGTGAAGTTAAACGTAAAATTCGGTTTATGCATACGAAAATATATTGACAACTTATCGTTCATTATAGTATAATACTGACAGTAAAAACAGAAGTTTTTTCTTACAAAAACCGTAGATAACTCAATTTAAAGGAGATTCGTTTATGCCTACAATTATAGGTCCTGATCTGCCCAACATCCCCTGGGAGGATAAGCCGGCAGGATGCAATAAGGTGCTCTGGCGCTATTCCGGTAATCCCGTAATCCCGCGAGACCTTCTGCCTGATTCAAACAGTATTTTCAACTCTGCCGTAGTTCCGTTCAAGGGCGGATTTGCGGGTGTTTTCCGCTGCGACAATACAGGCCGCTACATGCGTATTCACGCAGGCTTTTCAGACGACGGAATACATTGGAATATCAATCCCACTCCCATTAAAATGATATGCGACGATCCTGACGTGGGCGAATTCGTATACGCATACGACCCCCGCGTTGTGTGGATAGAAGACAGATATTACATTATCTGGTGCAACGGATATCACGGTCCTACGATCGGTCTTGCATATACATTCGATTTCGAAAAATTCTATCAGCTTGAAAACGCATTTCTGCCCTATAACAGAAACGGCGTGCTTTTCCCGAGAAAGATAAACGGCGAATACTATATGCTTTCACGTCCGAGTGATACGGGTCATACTGCTTTCGGCGATATTTTTGTAAGCCGCAGCAAAGATCTTATTTACTGGGGCAAACACCGTCATATCATGGAGCCCTGCGGTTCATGGCAGTCAAGAAAGATCGGGCCCGGTCCCGCACCTATCGAAACTACCGAAGGCTGGCTGCTT
>JAEEJJ010000012.1 GCA_016281805.1 Clostridiales bacterium | reverse complement strand
GTCCAGGTGAGCGGTGAGCATGATTTTTTTCTTTGTGCGGTCGCCGATATACGCTATAACATTGTTCAGTCTGTCAATGCTGATATTTTCGGGACCGGTGTATTGTTCGAGCAGCTTTGCGCAGTATTCCGAAAATTCGCGTTCATTGCCGCATTCGGACTCAACAAGCAGCATCTGCTCAAGATCCTTGAATTTTGCCGTCACTTTATCACCTTTTTCCTATTTATATTTTACAGCTCGTTTACAAGCTGTTTGAAATGTTTTCCGCGTTCTTCGAAATTCTTATAGCAGTCAAACGACGCAGAGATAGGCGAAAGATAGACGATATCGCCGCTTTTTGCGCAATCATGCGCCTTTTTTACTGCGTCTGCCATTCCGTCAGCGAATTCTATAACTGTATTATCCGGATCGTATCCTTCGCATTCGGTGACTGCTTTGTATATTTTCTGTGCCGTCTGCCCTGTAAGTATCATATGCTTTACGTATTTGATTATATACGGAGCGACCGCGGAATAATCAAGATTTTTATCGGAACCGCCGCTTATCGTGATAATTCTCTGCGTCTGGCTTTTCAGGCATGCTATTACCGATGTGGGCGATGTTGCGATCGAATCGTTGTAGTATTTTACTCCGTCTTTTTCGCGCACGAATTCCATTCTGTGCTCGACGCCCGAAAACTCTTTGGCGACTTTTCTGTATGTCGAGATATCCGCAAGACCCCATGTGGCGCATACGGCTGCCATGAAATTCTCAACATTGTGGTCGCCGGGAAGCTTTATTATATCTCTGTGAAAAAGAAGAACGGAACCTGCGCTGTCCTTATGGACGATAAAACCGTTTTCGTTCAGAAAAGTACCGTTTTCCTGAGGTTTTTTCATTGAGAAGAATTCAGTCTTACCGTTAGCTTCTGGCGCAAGTGAAAGCGTTGTGGCATAATCGGCGTTGAGAATGAGTCTGCCGTTTTTTTTCTGAAAACGAAAAACGTTTTTCTTCGCGTCTATATACTCTTCCATCGATTTGTGCCAGTTGAGGTGCTCTTCAACAATATTTGTTATCACCGCGGTATCTGCGCTTGAAGTCATATCCGAAAGCTGAAACGATGAAAGCTCCGCAACAACAAAATCATTTTCGTTCATTTGCGAAATGCGCGGTAAAAGCGGTGTTCCGATATTTCCGCCGAGAAAAACACGGTATCCCTGCTCTTTAAGTATATTGTAAATAAGAGTGGTAGTGGTGGTTTTTCCCTCACTGCCGGTTACGGCAATTATTCTGCACGGACAAAGCTCAAAAAAAAGCTGCATTTCGCTCGTTATTTTGGCACCGTTTTTTTCCGCCGCTTCAAATTCGGGTATATCTCTGCGCATGCCCGGGGTTTTGAAAATAAGCTTGTCGTTCAGATCTTCAAGATACTTTTCGCCCGTTATGAATTTTATGCCTTCAAATTCGCTTTGGACTTCTTTTTCGGGTTCTTTTTTGTCCCGGACCGTTACAAGCGCGCCGCATTCGGAAAGCATTTTTACAAACGGACGGTTGCTTACGCCGAAACCTACTACCGTTACGTTTTTCCCTTTCAGAGATGCAAAATAATCTTTATAATTCATGATCGGTAAAGATTTATTCCGCTGCTTTTACTATTGCGGCAAAATCGTCGGATTTAAGGCTTGCGCCGCCGATAAGTCCGCCGTCAACGTCATATTTTTCAAGAAGCTCTTTTGCGTTTTTTGCGTTCATAGAGCCGCCGTACTGGATAGTTGTCCCTTCTGCGGTCTCTTTGTCGTAAAGTTTGCAGAGCACGTTTCTTATTATTCCGCAAACTTCTTCAGCCTGTTCAGCTGTGGCTGTTTTGCCCGTGCCGATCGCCCAGACGGGTTCATACGCTATAATTATGGATTTAAATGCGCTTTTATCTATTCCCGCAAAAGCGATTTTGGTTTGCATCGAAACGATCTCTTCGGTAATTCCCTGTTCTCTCTGTTCAAGCAGTTCGCCTACGCAGACTATCGGCTTAAGTCCCGCTTCGAGAGCAGCTGCGATCTTTTTGTTTACGGTAATGTCTGTTTCAGCAAAATACTGACGTCTTTCGCTGTGGCCGATAATAACGTATTCTACGCCTAGATCTTTCAGCATTGCGGCGCTTACCTCTCCTGTATATGCGCCGTTCGGCATAAAATGAAGGTTTTCCGCGCCGATCTTAACGTGTGTGCCTTTTGCCGCTTCTGTAGCCTTGCAGAGGTTTACAAACGGAACGCATGCTACGACCTCGCATTTTGCGTTTTCGGTCTTTGCTGCGATTTCTTTTATGTAGTCGTATGTTTCCGATGGCAGTTTATTCATTTTCCAGTTGCCGGCAATAACGGTTTTTCTTTTTTCGTAGTTCATTTTTGTCACCTTATCCTTAATTAATAAAAGGAATTATTATCAGGAATCACATCAATTCCGGAATAATAATTCCTTGAAGTTTATTTTGTTTTGGTAAAATTATTTGTCAAGAAGGCATGCGATGCCGGGAAGCTCGATTCCTTCGAGGAATTCGAGGGAAGCGCCGCCGCCGGTGGAGATATGAGTCATCTTGTCAGCATAACCGAGCTGTTCAACAGCTGCTGCGGAGTCGCCGCCGCCGATTATCGAAATTGCGCCCGATTCAGCAACTGCTTTCGCTACAGCGCGTGTGCCGGATGCGAAGTTTTCCCATTCAGAAACGCCCATCGGTCCGTTCCATACAACGGTGCCTGCGCCTGCAATGCTTTTTGCGAAAAGTTCCTGTGTTTTTTCGCCGATATCAAGACCCATCCAGCCGTCGGGAATAGAATCGGAGTATATTCTCATAAATGTTGCGTCGGGTTTATATTCGCGAGCGATTATGTTGTCTACGGGAAGAAGGAAGCTTACGCCTTTTGCCCTTGCCTTCTCGATAAGTCCTTTTGCGAGATCGAGCTTGTCTTCTTCGCAAAGTGACGAACCGGTCGTGCTGCCAAGAGCGCGGAAGAATGTGTATGCCATGCCGCCGCCGATTATGAGCATATCGACTTTTTCGATAAGATTGTTTATAACGCCGATTTTATCTGATACTTTTGCGCCGCCCAGGATTGCAACGAAGGGTCTCTTGGGATCTTCGAGCGCTTTGCCCATTATGCCGATTTCTTTCTGAATAAGATATCCGCATACGGCGGGCAGATAATCGGCAACGCCTGCTGTGGACGCGTGAGCGCGGTGAGCAGTACCGAATGCGTCGTTTACGTAAATTTCAGCAAGAGAAGCGAGCGCTTTTGCAAATGCGGGATCGTTTTTCTCTTCGGCTGCGTGGAAACGGACGTTTTCAAGAAGAAGGACTTCGCCGTTTTTGAGAGCAGCGGCTTTTGCCTGAGCATCGGGACCGATAACGTCAGAAGCGAGCGTTACGGGAACGCCTTTCTTTGCAAGATCATCAGCAACGATCTTAAGGGAGAGCTTTGTGATATCATTTTTGCCTTTTTCGATCGCTGCTGCGGTAGCTGCGGCCTGTTCTTCGGCGGGAAGCTCTTCGATTTTTTTCTTTTCTTTCTTGTCAAGCTTTATTTCCGCGTCAAGCACATTGTGGGGTCTGCCCATATGGGAACAAAGAATGACTTTTGCGCCGTGTTCCATAAGATAGCAAATTGTTTTCATTGCGCCCTGTATACGCTTGTCGTCGGTTATAACGCCGTCTTTGACGGGAACGTTGAAATCGCATCTTACAAGAACTCTTTTGCCTGAAACGTCGATATCCTCGACGCATTTTTTGTTGTAATTCATTTTCTTTCGCACCTCATAATATATTGTGAGTTATATTTTTATAAGTTAATCGGAATCTGCGTTTACGCACGATATGATAACCGATTTTGCCGCTTTTTTCAATAGAAACGGCATAAAGTTCGGTTTTTTTTCATTTATGCTTTATTTTCTGTTCGCATCCTCAGTGCGTATCTGCTTGCGTTTTATTTTTCCCGAGATCGTTTTAGGCAATTCGTCAACATATTCGATTATTCTCGGATATTTATAGGGCGCCGTAACGCGCTTTACATGATTTTGCAATTCCTTCGTCAGTTCGGGAGACGGGGAATATCCTTTTGCGAGAACTACCGTTGCTTTAACTATCTGTCCTCTCTCAGGATCGGGAACGGCGGTAATTGCGGTTTCAAGCACTGCCGGATGCTCAAGGAGCGCCGATTCTACTTCGAAAGGACCTATCCTGTATCCGCTTGATTTTATTACGTCGTCGCTTCTGCCTACAAACCAGATATAGCCGTCCTCATCTTTCCATGCCATATCGCCTGTATGATACCAGCCGTCGTGCATAACGCCTGCGGTTGCGGCGTCGTCCGCTCTGTATCCGTGAAAAATTCCCGGAGGTATGCCGTGAGAAATATCTATGCATATCTCTCCCTCTTCGCCTACCGGCACATCGTTGCCGTCGTCGTCAAGAAGATGCATGCCAAGGACCGGGGACGGTCTGCCAGTTGAGCCGGGTTTCGGATCGAGCCACGGGAATGTTGCGATTATTACCGGACTTTCGCTCTGACCGAAGCCCTCGCGAAGCTCTATGCCGGTCTGTTCAAGCCACTGTTCGTATACAACGGCGTTAAGTGGCTCGCCCGCGATATAACATGCGCGAAGATTTGAAAGATCGTATTTTTTCAGATCTTCCTTTATGAGAAATCTGTATACGGTAGGGGGAGCGCAGAAGGTCGTTATGTTTTTTGTTGAAAGAACATGAAGGATATCGTTCGGCGCAAAGCGGTCGTCATAGTCGTAAACAAAAACGCACGCGCCGCATATCCACTGCCCGAATATTTTGCCCCATGCGCATTTTGCCCAGCCGGTGTCGGCAAGAGTGAAATGCGTGTCTGTATCTTTCAGATTCTGCCAGAATCCCGCCGTGAGGATATGACCGAGCGGGTAATACTGAACATGCTGAACCATTTTAGGATGCGCCGTTGTGCCTGAAGTGAAATAAATGAGCATCGGATCGTTGTTTTCAGTAACGCGTTCGGGCTTTTTGTCGTCTGCGGCTGCAAGTTCCGCGTCAAAATCGATGTATTCCTCGGCGCCTTCGTTGCCTCCGGTAACGAATACTGTTATCCCGGTGAATTTTTCCGTTACTTTTTTTACATGACCGATAACGTTTTTATCGTTTGCGCAAACGATGTATTTTATATCCGCAGCATCAACACGGTAGTCTATATCCTGCTCTGTGAGCATGTGTGTGCTCGGTATGGCTATCGCCCCTATCTTTATAAGACCGGGAAGACAGTACCAGAAATGATGCCTTCTTTTCAGAATAAGCATTACGGTGTCTGATTTTTTTATTCCGTATTTTTGGAATACATTCGCCGCTTTGTTTGAAAGAGAGGATATATCCGAAAATGTGAATGTTTTTTCTTCGCCCTTGTCGTTGCACCATAATAATGCTTTCTGTTCAGGAGCAAGGGCTGCGTATTCGTCAACGATATCAAAACCGAAATTGAAATTTGCCGGAATATTTATTTTGAAATTATTGTAGAAATCCTCGTAAGACGAGAAGTCTGCAGAACAGAATCTGTTAAGTAAATTCATTTGTACGATCACCTTTCGATATGCGGTTTTTCAGATCGTCACAACAAGGATTTTCGCACATTTTCCGTTCAATGCCTTCATTCCGTGAGGGTAGTGCGAGTCGAAATACACGCTGTCCCCTTCGCAGACGGTGATTGTATGTTCGCCTATCTGCAGAAGAAAACTTCCTTCAAGACAATAATGAAATTCCTGGCCGGTATGAGAGTTAGTATGTATTTCCTGATTCTCGTTCGGGTCTACCGTTACAAGAAGAGGCTCAACCTTTCTGTTTATAAAATTGAATGCAAGGCTGTTGTATTTGTAGCCTTTTGTGCGTTCAACATCCAGCCCGTGGCCTTTTTTTACGAACGAATATGTGTGAAGCTTTGCCGTGTCGCCTGTAAGAAGCTCTGTCATGCTGATTTTAAGATAGTCGCAGACATCCAGAAGAATGCTCACCGGAATGGGAACTTCACCGTTTTCCATTTTCTTGTATTCTTCTTCCGTCAGCTCTGTTACACGCGCCATTTCGCTCGTTTCCACGTCGGACAATAATCTGATTGCGCGAAGTCGTTGAGCGATCTCGGAATTTTTTATTGCCATTATATCACCGCCTTAAAGGTATAAAACCGTGTGAAATCAGTAATTGAACCCGAATTCAAGGGCTTCGATGTTTTTGCCGAGCAAGGCAGCCTTGCTTGCGGGAACTGCTTTTGCAAGACCTTCTTTCAGAACGTCAAGAGAAAGAAAACCTGTCTTTTTTGCCATATATCCGAGGGCTATCATGTTTGCAAGTCCCTGAAAACCGTGTTCTCTCGCAAGCTTTGTTGCAGGTATGGGATATACTGAAATATCCGTTCTTGAATCGGTTCTTTTTATGAGACTGTCGTCAAATATCACCGTGCCGCCCTCCTCGACTTTTTCAACAAATTTATCGTAAGACGGCTGATTGAGCGCCATAAGAAGGTTCGGTTCGTTTACTATGGGAGAGGCTATCATTTTGCTGTCTATTCTTACCGCACAGTTTGATGTTCCGCCTCTCATTTCAGGACCGTAGCTCGGTAAAAGAGAAACCTCACTGCCGCTCATCATGCCCGAATAGGTTGTTACCTTTGCGGCAAACTGAACACCCTGTCCGCCGAAACCGGCAAAAAGAATATTGTATGCCATATTATTCCGCCTCCTTTGTTTTGTCCTTGTAAACGCCGAGAGGATAGTAGGGGATCATGTTTTCTTCAAGCCATTTCATTGCCGCAACGGGAGTCATGCCCCAGTTGGTTGAACACGTTGAAAGAACTTCGATAATTGAAAATCCCTTTTTGTTTATCTGCATTTCAAATGCTTTCTTGATGGCTGCTTTTGCCGCCATAACATTTTTAACGTTGTTTACGGCTACTCTCTGCGCCAGTGCAACGCCGTCAAGAGTAGATACCATTTCGCAGACTCTTACGGGATATCCCGAATAGTTTACGTCTCTGCCGTACGGTGTGGTCTGAGTTACCTGACCGGGAAGAGTTGTCGGAGCCATCTGTCCGCCTGTCATGCCGTATATGGCATTGTTTATGAAAATTACGGTAATGTTTTCGCCTCTTGTAGCTGCGTGGACCGTTTCGGCTGTTCCTATAGCGGCAAGATCTCCGTCGCCCTGATAAGTAAATACGATGTTGTCGGGAAGAGATCTTTTCAGACCGGTCGCAACTGCCGGCGCTCTGCCGTGAGGCGCCTGGACCATATCGCATGAAAAATAATTATATGCCATTACCGAGCATCCTACAGGAGCTACGCCTATCGCGTCGCCTATGATTCCGAGCTCTTCAAGCGCTTCGCCCACAAGACGGTGGACTATTCCGTGTGTGCATCCCGGACAGTAGTGTGTTACGGCATCGGTAAGTCCTTTTGTTTTCTGAAAAACGATACTCATTTTTTAATTCCTCCGTTCAGCTCGCAAAGCTTTGCAAACACTTCTTTCGGTGTGGGAACGATGCCGCCCGTATGTTTCAGAAGCTCTACGGGTTTTTTGCATTCAAGCGCAAGCTTTACGTCGTCGGTCATCTGACCCATATTGAGCTCTACCGTAAGCACGCTCTTTACTTTCGGGTCGTTTTTTATTTTGTCAAATGCTTTTGTCGGGAACGGAAATACCGTGATGGGACGTAAAAGACCGACTTTTATTCCTGCAGCGCGCGCGTCGTCTATTGCAGATTTCGATACTCTTGCGGCAATGCCTATCGCAACGATTATGATCTCTGCGTCGTCAGTCATATACTCTTCGTATCTCTGCTCGTTTTCGCAGACTTTTGCATAACGCTCAAAACGCTCGAAGTTTTTTATTTCAAGTTCTTCGGGTTTGAGGAAAAGCGAATTGATTATATTGTGTTCTCTTGCGTTTTTATGACCGTTTGTCGCCCACGGCTTTTCGTGCCTTACCGGCGTGGGTATATCGTCGAATGATACCGGCTCCATCATCTGGCCGAGCGTGCCGTCAAGAAGAAGCATCGCCGGCATGCGGTATTCTTCCGCTTTATCGAAAGCCGTAAAAATGTATTCTATTATTTCCTGCACACGGTCCGGCGCATAAACAAGAAGATGTCCGTCGCCGTGACCGGGAGCTTTTGTTGCCTGCCAGTAGTCTGACTGCGAGGGCTGAATGCCGCCGAGACCGGGACCGCCTCTCTGCACGTTTATTATAAGACAGGGCAGGTCACTGCCTATGATATATGAAATGCCTTCGGTTTTGAGAGATATTCCCGGCGACGATGAGCTCGTCATCGCTCTCACACCGGCAGACGCCGCGCCGAGCACCATATTTATCGCCGCAACTTCGCTTTCAGCCTGCAAAAACGTTCCTCCGAGCTTCGGGAGCTTTTTTGAAAAATAAGCAGCCACTTCGGTCTGCGGGGTGATGGGGTAGCCGAAAAAGTGCAGACATCCTGCTCTTATGGCGGCTTCGGCAATCGCTTCGTTGCCCTTCATCAATACTTTGCTCATATTAAAGTCTCTCCTTTTCAGTCTTTTTCTACCGTGATAACGCAATCGGGACACATTCTTGCGCAGAAAGCGCAGGCAATGCATTTTGTTATGTCTGTCATCGCGGCGGGAGAATACCCTTTATCGTTCAGGTTTTCGCTGTCAAGCACAAGCAGCTTTTTCGGGCACGCTTCAACGCACAGCCCGCAGCCCTTGCAGCGGTTTATGTCTATCGTTAGCTTTGACATGTCTATGTTCCTTTCGGTAAAACCTTATTTTATCTGAAATTGCAAAATCTTCCACTTTAACGCTTTAATATAATTAAACATTATATCACAAGTTTTATTTGATTGGAAGAGAATATGCCTATTTTTCATAAAAAAGTCGAAAAATGAGCCGTTTTTGACGCTTAATTTCACGACGCAGGAAAAATCGTATTGACTAATATTACAAAATGTGATACTATTTGCGCGAAAACACACGATATGTGATATTTTTATCATAAAAAGAAATTAAAATGCGAAAATGACATGTTTTCGAAAAGAATGAAAGGAAGATCGAATGACGAATTATGAGCTTGTAAAAAACTGCAGAAAGATGGCAAACGCAAAAACCGTGTATATGTGGGGTTGTTACGGTCAGAAGCTCACCGAAACGCTGATCGCAAAAAAGGCGGCGCAATATCCGAACCGATTCAGCGCCGCAAGACGGAAATATCTGAAAAAACTTGTTGCTGACAAAGACGTTTATGCCTGTGACTGCGCTGGATTGATAAAAAATTTCCTTTGGGGAGGGTTCCGCAGATCGCTGCGTTACGATCCAAATACGGATTTCGGTTCCGAAAGTTTTCGGAGGGCAGCGAAAAAGATCGGTAAAATCAGCACTTTGCCTGAGATACCCGGACTCGGCGTATACAAAAAAAATCACGTCGGCGTGTATGTCGGCAAAGGCAAGGTCATTGAATGCACTCTCGGGGCAAGGGGCGACGGCGTTGTTGAAACGGACGTTTCGGACGCCGCATGGAAAGAGTGGTTTTTTATCCCAAATATAGTATATCCCGAAACATGCAGGAAAAAGAAAAAAAATACGACTCCGATAATTAAATTTTTAAGAAAGAACGATATTTTATGAATGAAATCATCTCTGACGAAACATTTTTCAGAAGGGACGGCGATAACATACCTGAATACCTTGAAGATGCGGCAAAAACATACGTTCTGAATATTTCGGAAGACGAAAATATGGTTATAGGCAAAGGACGAAAAGGCCGTGTGCCGGACGTTGTTGTTTTCGGCGCCGCAACAAAAAAGATCAATACGCAAAAGCGCTGTGAACTGCCTCATTTCGTCATTTTTCGCGACGGGTCAGTAAAACAGTATGTGTCTTTGTCGGACGCTTCGGAAGTATTTGAAACATCGCTGCTTTCCACACAAAAAAACTACTATGCCTCCGGCAGAGGGATCGTTGCTTTCCGTTGCGACAACGCTGCGCTGTATTCTGTTTCCGTTCTTTTTGAAGGCGACGGCATAACGGATGATCAGATACTATCGGCGGCGTTGCTTTTACGGTTTATATGCCTTAAAATCCTGCGTATTTACGGAAAAAAACTGCCGCTTGATAATAACCATATTATCTCAGCGGCAGCTATGCCTTGCGGATATGAATGCGATTTTGACACGGGGATATTTACGGAGCTTTGCAAGCTTCGCCCCGTATGATCACGGCATGTTTTCTTCAAGCGTTTCTATGCATTCGTCTGAATAAAAATCTCCCCGCTTGATGTGCTTCATCTCGTGTTCAAGCGCTCTTGACTGCGCGGAGGATGAAAGATTTGAATTGATATAAACGTTAAAATCTCCGTTTTCGTCTCTTACGGTCACGCCGTATACGGTAGACGGGAGCTTTAAAAGCCTTACATGTATATCGTCCATTTTAAAACTGCTTCAGCGCCTCTATAATTTTAATTGCTTTTTCTATGTCTTCCTTGCTTGCGCTTTTCGAAACGGAAAAAAGCATTCGCATTTCGGGACGGGTATGGAGCATATTCCGCAGTGAAATGATCTCTTCGTCAAAACGGGCGTTGTTTTTAAGAGTGTTGTTGCTGCCGAATTCGAGCTCAATATCGTCATTTACAAGCTGTTCTATGGCAACCGAGAAATAATCGGCAATTTTTCGTATCATGGCAAAGTTCGGCTCGCGGTTTGCCGTTTCCCACATGGCAATCGTGCTTAAAGCAACGCCGAGTGCCTCGGCAAGCTCGCGCTGCTTCATACCCTTCATTTTTCTGAGGGTGCGCAGCTTCATATTGAATGACATTTTTCCCATTCCCTTCCAGTATAATTCTGATTATGTGATAATTATATCTCACTTTTTGTGATTTGTCAAGAGGCGGTAAAAAATTTTTTTATTATGTAAAGGGGGTTGCAAAAAACTGATAAACAGTTCGGCATACAGAAAATACTGTATAAAACTTATCAGAAAGTATTACGAAAAGCCCGTGCGAAGTTTTCCCGAAAGAAAGGCGGTCGAAAACGCGCTGTTCAAAATCGAAAGCGAAGGGGATGGAACAAGGGCGGAATTTGACAGGATATTTTCCTATTTTTTCGAAAACGGAAGAAGAAACGTCAACGCCGTTTCGATTGAGTGCTGGTTTTCTCCCTCATCCGTATACAGAAAACTCGATATATTGCGCAGAACGGTCGAAAAAGAGCTTCATGATATGAAAAAATATACGGAGATCACCGTGCTGTGGTATTGACAAAACCCTTGCGAAAGGTTATAATCAAATAAAAACGATCGAAAGGGATATACAAAATGCTGAATGTTGCAATGCTTTCACGCTGGCATGTTCATGCCGACGGTTATGCCGATATGCTGAGAAAAACGGGCAAGGTCAATATCTGCGCCGTGTGGGACGAAGATCCCGTGCGCGGAGCAGACTGGGCAAATAAGCTCGGCGTTCCGTTTTATGCAAATCTTGATACTCTTCTTTCTCAAAGCGAGGCAGACGCGGTCTGCTGCTGCACTCCCACAACAATGCACAGAGAGGTTCTCATTAAGGCTGCAAAAGCCGGAAAACATATTTTTTCCGAAAAAGCAATGGCTACGACCGTAGAGGACTGTCTTGCGATCGCGGACGCCGTGGAAAAAAGCGGAGTGGTGTTTATGCTTTCTATGCCCCACAAATGCAGAAAAGATGTTCTTTTTATAAAAAAATGTATCGATAACGGCGATTTCGGAGATGTCACGCTCATAAGGATCCGCAACGCGCATAACGGGATCTCGGGCAAATGGCTTCCGTCTTACTGGTTTGACGAATCGGCGGCAGGCGGCGGAGCTATGATGGATCTTGGATGCCATCCGATGTATCTGCTTTCAATGTTTCTCGGTAAGCCGAAAAACTACGCCGCAATATATTCGTCTCCTTTCGGCACTCCCGTAGATGAGAACGCGGCTGCTCTGATAGAATTTGAAAACGGGGCAACAGGCGTTTCGGAAACATCTTTCGTATCTTATTCATCGCCGAATATAATAGAAGTTCACGGAACGAAAGGCGTATTGATATCCACAGACGGCAATGTGCAGTTCAAAAACTGGAAGACAGCTGAATATCAGAACGGATTTGTTACTCCTGCTCTTCCCCAGTCTCTGCCCGAACCGATCTGCATGTTCCCGGATGTCTGCCTGAGCGGCAGTCCTTCGCCTGAGGAATTCGGAACGAAAGCCGGCATAGAGCTGACAAGACTTCTTGAAGAAACATATAAAGTAAACGCTTCAAAATAAACAAAACAGCGGCAGGAAGAACGTCTTCCTGCCGTTTTTTCGTGAAATGAACACCTTTGCGGCGGGATATGTCACATTTTATTCAACATTTTAACGGCATTACCACTTGAAAAACCGTTATTTTTGTGATATAATAACTAAGCTAAAAAAATAAATATTCACCAATTATACGGAGAAGTACTCAAGTTGGTGAAGAGGCGCCCCTGCTAAGGGTGTAGGTCGGGAAACCGGCGCAGGAGTTCAAATCTCCTCTTCTCCGCCATCAAAAAAACGTCTTTTGTCTACCGACAAAAGGCGTTTTTTTAAATGATGTTTGCTCTGCCGGGCAAATGCTGAATGTAATCTTGCTTTTTTTTCTGAAATGTGCTAAAATAAACAGAAGTATGCGAGATATTTTGAAGAAGAGAAAATATGATGAAAGGTATTGAAGCTGGAATGGATAATACTGTATCAAAAAATATGGAGCAGAATAATAAATCAAAGATCAATCCCGGTGCCTGGATCGGACTGCTTCTTCTTGCGGCTTTATTCGCATATATTATATTCTGCGCAGTCAGTTCTTCAAAATTAGAATCGGCATATAAAAAAGCTCAATCCCTTATGGCAGAGGGCGATTATAAACAGGCAGGCGCCGTGCTTGAAACAATAAAGGAAAAGTCTCCTTTTGATACGGAAGCCCTTCTTTTGATTTGCGAAGCGCATAACTCGTATAGTGTTGGATACATCGACTGGGCACGCTGGCGTATGCAAGATGCACTGAAATGGTATAAGCACAGTTATTATTATACCGCACCTGAGGGAAGCGAAGAATTTATGCAGCTTCTCGAAAGTGAATATGATGATTACCTTGCTCGTAAAAGAGAGAAAGAAAGACAGGAAACCGAAATCAAAATCAAAACCGGAGTTCCCTTCGTTGGAATGGATGAGTCCAGAATAGGCGATACTATACTTGGCAAACCGTCCTCCACGAGTACCTATTACGCCTGGCGCAAATACCTCGGTAAGACTGAGCAACATAAAGGGAATAGCTATTATTTTAAAAAGGACGGCAACATTATTTTTGTTGCCTATTGTATGTTTGGCATAGTAGAAGAGGTGAAGGATTACAGAAACAATCCGTGGGTCCCTTACACCCCCAAAAAAGGCTCCACAATAACATACGATAACAGTTCGGACGATGACAGTCCGAGCGTCGACGGCTTTTCAAATCCCGAAGATTTTTACGACTGGTATTACGACGACTTTTTCGACTATTACGAAGCGGAAGATTATTATTACAGTCACGGCGGCTATTGATCCGCCTTGCGCAAAGAGGATGCATTTGAGATCCGTATGTATTGAAGCATTCTCAAAGTGTTTTCCTAAAGAGTAAACAGAAAGATCGTTTGAAAAAAATGTCTATCGTTCATCCTTTTGAGCCGTTTATCGGCAGTGCGCCGAAAATACTTGTTCTCGGCTCTTTTCCGTCCGTAAAATCACGCGAGACGGGTTTTTATTACGGAAATCCGAGAAACAGATTCTGGCAGGTTATCGCCGGAGTATTCAATTTACCTGAGCCTGAAACGATCGAAGAAAAAAAAGCGATGCTCGACAGATGCGGCATCGCCTTGTGGGATACGGTATTTTCATGCGAAATATCCGGGTCAAGCGACAGTTCGATCAAAAACGTAGTGCCTAACGATATTTGCCCCGTTATCGAAAAATACGGTATAAAAGCGGTTTTTGCAAACGGAAAAACATCGGGCGCGCTTTATGAAAAATATGTTGAACCGAAATGCGGCATAAAAGCGCGGGTATTGCCTTCAACAAGCCCCGCAAACGCGGCTGTGACGACAAAAATGCTTATAAAGGCGTATTCCGCTATCCGTGAATTTATCTGAATATTCCAAAAACCGCAGCAGCATAAAAACATACAGTCATAAACGGAGCGAGAGGATATGATACTGACGACAGTTTTATTCTTTCGCCGTTTTTTTCTGAAATAATAAAAACAGGAAGGATATAAAAAAGCAGAGCTGCGATTTCGGCTGCGGCAAGTATGGCTGTTCCCGGAACGATGCCCGCGCACGCGAACAGGATCGCGATCAGCGCGATATGTCCGATATCGGACGGTGCGGCCCCGGTTTTTTTCGCGATAAAATTAACAAAAAACATTAAAACAACTGCAAAGACCGCGCCCGAAAAAAAGGTCAGTATCTGCCATGCTGAGCCTTCCGAAAAACAGACTGCGGCAGTTCTTAAAACAACGCATATCCCCGAAAAAACAAGTCCCGCAAGAGGTATGAACCCGTTGAGCGCGTCGCATACTGATACCGTTACGGCCGAGGGTATCATCAGAACGAGAAAAACATCCGCAATATCAATATCTTTCAGCGCAAATAAAACCCCGACTGCGGCGCCGAAAACGGCGCAGATAATATATATGAAAGGCGAAGAAGCTTTTTTTGACGGTAATTTTTCCGACAGAAGCTCTTTTTTGTGCAATGCGTTGTAAAACGGCACCGATGCCAGCGATATTACGGTGCAGAAAATCGTTACGAAGGCAAACAGTATGTTTGAGTATAGTTCGGGAAACGGCATTTTTTTCACCTTTTGTTTTTTCTTACTGTTTTGATTATACCACGCCGAGGCGTTTAAGTCAATAGAAATCTCAGGGCGGTACTTGACAAAAAGAAACCGATGCGGTATAATCAGCAAGATGACTGCTGCAAAAACTGTCAGGATCTTTCCATTTTGAGGATATCAATATGAATAACGATATACTTGCCACGATCGGGAATACGCCGATGGTAAAAATAAACCACCTTTCTCCGAACCCGAACGTTGAAATATTTGCAAAACTTGAAGGTTTTAATCCGACCGGAAGCATCAAAGACAGGATCGCCCTTAAAATGGTAGATCAGGCGGAAGCCGAGGGCAAGCTGAAACCGGGAGACACGATAATAGAAGCCACGTCGGGCAATACGGGTATAGCTCTTGCGATGATAGGCCGTGTGCGCGGATATAATGTTGAAATAGTAATGAGCGCCGCGGTATCGGTAGAAAGACAGAAAATGATCAAAGCGTTCGGCGGAAGCGTTATTCTTACCGACCCTTCAAAAGGCACGGACGGCGCAATTTGCGAATGCAGAAGAAGAGTTGAGGCTGAGCCCGACAGATATTTCCATCCCGATCAGTTTACGAATATTTATAATAAAATGGCTCATTACAGAACGACCGCCGAGGAGATCTGGCACCAGATGGAGGGCAAAATAACGCATTTTGTTTCCGCTCTGGGCACTTCTGGCACGATAATGGGCGTTGGAGCAGGACTTAAGGAAAGCGATCCGAGAATAAAAATAATAGAGGCTCAGCCCGTAAAGGGGCACTATATCCAGGGTCTGAAAAATATGGAAGAGGCTATCGTTCCCGCCATATACAAGCCCGAAATGATAGATGAACATATAATGATAGATACCGAAGAGGCTTTTGACGTTGCAAGGCGCATAGTGTCGGAAGAAGGTATTTTTGTCGGCATGTCATCAGGCGCGGCAATGCTTGCGGCAATAAAAGTCGCGGAACGGATCGAAAAGGGCCGCATTGCGGTCATTTTCCCCGACAGAGGCGAAAAGTATCTGAGCACACAGCTTTTCGGAGTATAAGATGACAAATACAAAAGAGAGAAAGGGACCGATATTTAATATTATCGCAGGCGCGGCATTTTGTGCGCTTGCGGCGGCTCTTTTTGCTTTGTCGGCGAGTCCGTTTCAGGTCTCTGATCATTATTCGCCCGATGCGGCGCAGATAACACGCGGCGAAAGCGTTTTCGACGAAATCCCGGAACCTGAAGAAGAATTGTCATATTCCGCAGAAGATTATGCCGGGCTTAAGCTTTATTATTCCGCTCACGGAAAAAAGTGGCATCTTACAAGAGAATGTCAATATATAAGAAACAGTAATAATACAGAATATACCGATTACGAAACAGCCGTTTCGATGGGGCTTGCACCGTGCTCGAAATGCGGATTTCCCGGCATGCTGAAAGATTGACTGTATTACAAAAAGGGAGAAAGTTATGACGATAAACAACGTTAAGATCACAAAAGGCGCAAGCGACTGGCGAATATATCAGCAGATAGACGGAAAGGCAACGCTTGAGCTTGAAGGCGTAAGCATTATAAGCGGCGATGCCGCAACATGGATCAGAGTAGTAAGAGAAGACGACAAATCAGTTGTTGTCGACTGGAAAAAAGCTGAATATACAGGCAGGACTGAAGACGAAGACGGCACGCCGCTCAATAAATTCGCAATTTCGATCACTTTGCCCGCAGGAGGGCTTTACAGAATTGATTCCGCCGTATGGGACAGTCTTACCAGAATAGAATGGAGCTACCAGGGCAATAAAATATATCATATAGGCGTTGGCGATCTTTTCCTTATTACGGGTCAGTCAAACTCCGCAGGTTACGGACGCACGCCTATAGCCGACCCGCCGGAATTCGGCGTTCATCTTTGCCGCAACAGCGAGGTATGGACTGTTGCAGCGCATCCGCTGAACGATCCCGAAAACACAAAACACCCCGTGAACAGAGAACCTGCGACCGATCACTCTCCGTATCTCTCTTTCGGTAAAATGATGAAAAAGGCGCTTGGCTATCCTGTGGGACTTATTCAGGAGTCGCTCGGCGGAAGCCCCATTTCACGTTGGAACAGGCGCGTAAACGGCGATCTTTACAACAGTATGGTAGAGTCTGTAAGAAGGATAACCGACGGCGATATGCGTGTTGCGGGCGTTTTATGGTATCAGGGCTGTTCGGATTGCGACGATCAGAACAGCGGCGTTTATTACGAACGGTTTGCGCAGATGGTATCAGACATGAGAAGTGATTTCAGATCGCCTTCGCTGCCGGTATATACCGTTCAGATAAACAAGGTCCTCAGCGCCGAAAACCGATACTGGGCAGATATCCGCGATATTCAGCGCAGAGCAGCAAAAGAAATAAACAACGTTTTCGTCGTTCCGTCTATTGATCTTGCGCTCAACGATGCAATTCACAATGCATCTTCGTCAAATATGGTCCTTGGCGAACGTCTTGCCCGTGTTGCCCTTGAAGGATATTATAAACAGACCGCATACGGTTTTGCGCCGGATATAAGATGCGCAACATGCAATAACGATATGCTTACGCTTGAATTCGATAACGTTCATCATTATATGCTTACGCTTGATGTTCCCGCGGCGGAATGTGATTTTACGGTGGAAGACGAAAAAGGTTCGATCTCTCCCGTATATTACGCCGGCGAAGATAACAGAATAACAATAAAACTCGAAAGAAAACCGGAGGGACAGGCAAAAGTATCGTATGCGAAATCAAGCTGGCCGAAATCCGTTCCTCCTATGGATCCGGGAAGCGGATTGCCTATAATTGCGTTTAACGATGTGGAGATAAAGTATGTTTGATAATTCAGAAACAGGCGAATACAGAGGATATAACAGCGAACAGTTCGTTTTTGACGGCAAAAACTGCACGGTCGTTTTCCCTGACAGTCCGTCTGAAGGCAACAAATGGATATGGCGTACGGAATTCCTCGGAGCGTTTGATTCGGTCGATACGGATATGCTTTCAAAAGGCTATGCGCTCGCTTATATTTCCGTAAGCAATATGTACGGTCATCCCGATGCTGTCCGAACGATGAAAAAATTCCGCGATTTTATGACGGAACACGGTTTTAACGAAAAAACCGTACTTTTCGGTTTCAGCAGGGGAGGACTTTACGCCTGCAACTATGCGCTGAAATACCCGGATACCGTTGCAGCGCTTTATCTTGATGCACCGGTGCTTGATATAAAGAGCTGGCCGGGCGGACTTGGAATAGGAGTCGGAGCACCGCGCGAATTTGAAGAATGTCTTTCTCTTTACGGACTTGATAAAAGCAGTGTTCTTTCATTCAGGCAAAATCCGTCTGACAAACTTGAACAGCTGCTTTCTCTTCATATCCCCGTTGCTCTTGTGGCAGGCGACAGCGATCGCACGGTCCCGTATGAAGAAAACGGAAAGCTTCTTGAAAATACATACAAAAACGGCGGCGGAGATATTTTGTGCATAGTAAAAGAGGGCTGTGATCATCATCCGCACAGCCTTTCGGATCCGTCTCCGATATCGGATTTCCTTTGCAAAAGATATTGAAATAAAAAAAGAGGCATATCATTAAAGATATGCCTCTTTTTATTCTTTGATCGCTTTTATAAGATTGTCTTTTGCCCGGCGTATATGCTCTGCAGCTTCCTTTTCCGCAAGTAAAGAATCGTGCGCGGCTATAGCCTCGTATATTTTTCTGTGTTCGCCAACCGACGCGACCGCTCTTCCCGAATATTTTACGGATATTTCACGCGGTTTCTGTATATAATTGTGAAACTGCGAAAGTATCTGGCGAAGCGGACGGCTGCCCGATGCGGAATACACGGTCTGATGAAACTGCGAGTCGAGGTGGCGTATCTGCAAAACATCGTTTTTCGCAACATAAAATTCCTGAAGCTCAACGATATCTCTGAGCTTTTCAAGCTCTTCCTGCGTAATGTTTACCGCTGCCCACCTTGCCGCTATGCCTTCTATCGCCATGCGTATGGTGTATATATCGTCAATATCTTTTTCGGAAATTCCCACGACCACGACGCCCTTGTTCGGAACGCTCGTCACAAGTCCTTCAAGTTCGAGCTGACGCAGCGCCTCGCGAACGGGAGTTCTGCTTACCCCGAGAGCCGTAGAAAGTTTCTGCTCCGTCAAACTGTATCCGGGCGGGAAATCACCGCTTAAGATCGCCTGCTCTATTTCGCGGAACACCTTCATGTGCAGCGAGCCTGAGTCATCGGAATATATTCTGTTCATTTTGCAGCCCTCTGCTTTTCGATGTCAAAAAGGAATGGCGCATATTCGGTAACGAGCGCAAGCATTTCTTCGTCGCTGATGATCGTCTGTCTGTCTGCTGCATACTGAGCGTCGATCCACTCCTTCATTTTTGCTATGAAAGGAGCCTTTTTGTCGACCTGGTCGCTTCCTTCGAGCCTGAAGCGTCTGTTTATCCAGAATGCTATTGCGGCATGACCCGAAACATTTGAGATCGAAACGGCTGCGGGTCGGTTGAGGATCTTTTCGGTATTGAAAATATTGTATATCTCTTCGTCCTTCAAAAGACCGTCCGCATGAATGCCCGCTCTCGTAACGTTGAAATCTCTTCCCACAAACGGTGTCATCGGCGGAATTTCGTAGCCTATCTCTTTTTCGTAGTATTCAGCAAGTTCGGTTATGACGGTCGTATCCATACCGTCTGTCGTTCCGCGCAGCTCGGCATATTCCATTACCATTGCCTCAAGCGGAATATTTCCCGTGCGCTCGCCGATACCGAAAAGCGAGCAGTTTACTGCCGAAGCGCCGTAAAGCCATGCCATAGACGCGTTGGCAACAGCCTTGTAAAAGTCGTTGTGTCCGTGCCATTCGAGCCATTCGGAAGGAACATCGGAATACGTGCGGAGACCGTACATTATTCCCGATACGCTTCTCGGCAATGCCGTGCCTATGTAAGGCACTCCGTAGCCCATAGTGTCGCACGCTCTGATTTTCACCGGAATTCCCGCCTGCTTGGACATTTTCATAAGTTCGTTTGCAAACGGCACGACAAATCCGTAAAAATCGGCTCTTGTGATATCTTCAAAATGACATCTCGGTCTCAGTCCCGCTTCAAACGCCTCTGCCACAACCGCAAGATACTTATCCATTGCCTGCCGTCTTGTAAGCTTCAGCTTATTGTAGATATGATAGTCGGAGCATGAAACAAGTATGCCGGTCTCTTTGATGCCTATATCCTTAACGAGCTGAAAGTCGTTTTTCGATGCGCGTATCCATGTTGTTATCTCGGGAAATTCGTATCCTTTTTCCATGCATTTGTAAAGCGCGTCTCGGTCTTTTTCACTGTATACGAAAAATTCCGTCTGTCTCAGTATGCCTTTCGGTCCGCTCAGACGGTGCATCATATCGAAAATGTCGGTGATCTGCTTTACCGTATACGGCGAGCGTGACTGCTGTCCGTCACGGAATGTCGTATCTGTGATCCAGATATTTTCAGGCGTCTGCATCGGCACATGACGGTGGTTGAACGAGATCTTCGGTATCTCGTTGTAAGGGTATATATCTCTGTAAAGCTCGGGGTTTTTAAGGTCCTGAACCTCGTATCGGTATGTTTCTTCTTCAAGGACGTTTGATTTCCTGTTGAGCTCAAGCATTTTTCTTCACCTTTTTTTGTTTTTGTATGATTGTATACAATTATACAAAAATGCCCCTGTTTTGTCAATAGGGGCAAATGTGAATTTTTATTGAATATTTATTCGGTTTATATGCAGTAAAAGCTTATATTTATACAATTTCAAATAAAAAACTTGCTTTCAACATATTCTCTTGCGGGACGGCATATTGCGAGAAAAATAAGAAATCCTCCCACGAGTATCAGCGCTGACATAGGGTAAAACGACCAGCCTATCATCTGTCCGCTGCCGAATGTATGTGAAATAAGATATTCGAGAACAGGCATGAAAAGACCGAGCAAAGCTGCGGCTCCGCCGAAAATATAAAGTCTGCCTTTTTTGATATATCGCGTCAGCGTTACGGTTGCGGTGACGAGTATTGCCGTAAATGCTGTTACGGGCAGCGCAAACGGCACAAACCAGTTTCCGCCGACGGCGAAATTAACGTAAAAAAGAAAGAGCGCCGTTGCCGCAAAAGAACACGGGACGAATATAACGGGGTTTGGCGATGAAAACCATGTAGGCAAAAAGAGCGCAACATACACAAGCATTACCGAGCCAACAACATATCCGGACCATGTTACGGCAAAATTGAACCTCAGATCGCACGCAAGAGTAATGATTATCACAAAAAGAGCGCATGCCGTTACGAAAATCGGAAATCCAAGAGAACGCCGTTCCTTTTTCGGATATTTGTTCTTCGGATATGTATATTCATCCTCTTTTGGCGGGAAATCGGGATGATAAACTCTCGTTTTGCACAGAGGACAGAATTTTTCGCTGTCTGCAAGCTTGACTCCGCATTTTATACAATACATTTTTTTACCTCGATGAAAGATTGCTTTCTGCTTCGGCTTCTATGCCGAGATCGCGCAGTTTTTCAAAAAAACGCACTTCAAGATCGTTTTCTTTGATATTTCTGATAAAGTTCATGTAAAGAGTGCCTTTATAAGAGATCGCCGAGCAATTATACGGATTTTTTGCCTGAGCGCCTAATATAAAATCGGCTCTTTCAACATATTTATCCATTTCGGCAGGAAGTTTCATGAGTCCGAGATTCGAAAAATTGATGCACGATTTTTTCTCGCCTACCGTATCGTATACGGCTTTCATAACGAGATTTTTTATGAAAAGAGGCATTATCCTTACCGCCATAAGCTTTTCGCTGTTTACGTTTGCGGCAATTTTCATGCTCATCTGCTTCTTCGTTATCTCAAGTCCCATTTTATGCTTTACCGCCTCGCATATCTCCTCTAAAGAATATGTTCCGAGCTTAGGCAGTATTTCTGGCGTTGTATATAGCGCAAAATTGCGAAGAGATCGGCTGTCGAAGAGATTTCTCAGATTGACAGGGATCAGCACTTTGATCGGCTTTCTTTTGTGCTGATTCGTTACCTTTTCCTTCTGGATATCCTGAAGTGCATCCATAAGAACGGCGCATAAAAACACCGTGACCGAAACCCCGTATGAATGTGCTTTTTCCGTCACTTTATTCGCGTCAAGTCTGAAGCAAGTAAGATCGAGAAATCCGTCTTTTTCGGGAGTTCCGCGAATAGGCCATGCATCGTTTTCTTTTCTGCTTGCGCTTACCGCACCTGCATATTTGCTGAAACTGTCCTCAAGCTCTTCGGGAGAGGGCGATTCCACTCTTTCAAGAACGCCGTTTCCGGGCGGGATCGTTTCGCCGTATTTCTGACGGATATATTCTGCGGTAAGAGTTTTCAGAAAGATCAGAGCGCCGGTCCCGTCAGTGAGAGAATGAAACATTTCTACCGCAATGCGGTTTTTATAGTAAAGGACTCTGAATGCGCATTTCCGTGTTTCCCGTTTCGACATTTCGGTCAGCGGATAGCTCATTTCCTCTTTTACCTGCGGCACGGACGGAGTAGACTGCAGATAATACCAGAACACGCCTTTTCTTAGGCGGACCGATATTGAAGGAAACCTTCTTACCGTAACGTCAAGGGCAGACTGAAGTATCTCTTTGTCTATATCTTCTGTAAGGGTGAGCGAAAGCCTGAAAACATTGCTCCAGTTTTTTCTTCTTGCAGCAGGGTATATTTTTGCGGCGTTGTCAAGTCTGAACCAGCGCATCTTTTTCTGCACTGCCATATGTTTGTTCAGAAACCTGTTTATTCTCTCAAAATCGTCGCGGTCTTCATCAAGCATATATACAACATACGCATGCCACCGTTCGGGTTTTGAGTAAAAAAGGCTTTCGCATCCCGAATCGAGAAGCTTAAGATGAAGAAGATTTGCGTCGCTGAACATGATCTCGTTTTGCGCCGCAAATATTATTGAAGGGGGCATTCCCCGAAGGTCGGCAAAAAGCGGAGATACGAACGGATCGGTCCTGTTATCCGTATAGCTTTTTGCAAAAAAGTCAAGCTGTCCTTCGGACATCGAAGGATCACTGTTTTCGTTTTCTTTATACGAACTGCCGGACATCGTGAAATCAGTCCACGGCGATACGGCAACGATGCCGCACGGCATCGGCATGTTTTTTTCGCGCAGTTTCAAGCAAAGCGCGTAGCACAGCCCTCCGCCGGCGCTCTCCCCGGCAAGCGTTATGCGCTGGGGCGGATAGCCTTTTGAAATAACGTATTCATACGCTTCAAGTGCGTCTTCAAGTGCCGCAGGGTATCTGTTTTCGGGGGCAAGCCTGTATGCGCAGCAAAAAACTTTTGTTCCGCTTTCCACCGCCGCTGCGGTACCGAAGCCGAGCGAGTAGTCAAGTCCTCCGCACGTATATCCGCCGCCGTGAAGATAAATTATTACTCCGTCTCTTCGTTCGTCTTTCGGAATTACCCACGCTCCGGTAAATTTTTCAAATTCGTGTTTACGGATAATAACTTCGTTTTTATTCCTTGCTTTTATAATATCGCCTATCATGTTCTGCCCGATTCTCATGGTTCTGAGTGAGCTGCTTTTCAGAAGAGGCGACAGCGTTTCCATATGTGCTTTTACATTTTTTACCGATAAAATCATTTGTTGTGCCTGCTGTCAGTATTTGGTATTGAGGATCGAAGGAACGGTTTTCATTCTCTCAAAACAGTGTTCGAAAAACATTTTGTATGCCTCGCAGAAAAACTGATAACCGCCCGAGTCGCTTATCGGTTCCTTATTCCTTCTGCAGCCGGTCCTGCAAAGAGGACGCCATTTGCAGCCCGAGCATTCTTTTTGCTCAACGAATGACTCCGAAATGAATTTTTTTGACGTGTCTGAACTGATCATTTCGTCCAGAGCAAGATCACGTATATTGCCGATAAGATATTCGTCAAGAACGTAAAAATCGCAAGGATAAACGTTGCCGTTCGCTTCGACCGTAAGATTGCACGAGCATCTGCCCTGAAGAGAGCATATTTCCGGTCTTCTGCCCATAAGAATGCCGCAGTAGTTGTCAAAATCGCGTATGCTTATATATTTTCCCGAACAAAAATCGCGGTACCAAAGATCGAAAGTTTTGCATAAAAACATGCCGTAGCTTTTTGCGGAAAGTGTGCCGGAATCGCCTTTTTTGTCAAACGGAGCTATCTGCGGTATATACTGAATGAAATCAAGTCCGTTTTTTTTGAAAAAGTTGTAATTGGCTTCGGCGCGTCTTGCGCCTGCTTCGGTAACGACAGAAAGAACGTTGAAATCCACTTTCTTTTTTGCAAGAAGCTCCGCCGCTTTTTTTACTCTTGAAAAAGTGCCCTCGTGCGCGGCGTCGATCCGGTTAAGATCGTGACATTCTTTCGTTCCGTCAAGCGAAATACCGACAAGAAAGTTGTTTTTTGCGAATATTTCCGCAAATTCGTCGTCTATCAGCAACCCGTTCGTCTGAATTCCGTAGCGGACATCCGCTTTTTTTTCGGCCTGCTTTTTTGCCGCATATTCCGTAAAATCGGTGAAAAATTCGTGCCCGCAAAGCGTCGGTTCTCCGCCCTGAAACGCAAAAAATATATTGTCGGCATATTCAAACGCCCTGTCGATAAGCAGATGCGCAGTTTCGGCGGACATAATACCGTAGCTTTCTATTTCACGGTTTTCTGCAACATCGTGATAAAAACAGTATCTGCAGCGCATATTGCAAAGTGACGAAGCCGGTTTTATAAGCAGATTCACGCTTTTCATCAGCACTCACCGCTTTTGAAAACAAGCGCCGTGCATACGGCTGCGGCGGCATTGCCAAGGCCTATATCACCCATGCCTTCGTTCGTTTTCGCTTTAATGCTTACGTTTTCAATATCAGTTCCGATTGCTTTTGCGATCTTTTTGCGCATTTCAAAAATATACGGCGCAAGTTTCGGACGTTCGATGATCACCGTAGCGTCTGTGTTTCCGACAGTAAAGCCTTTTTGTCTGATAATTTCCGCCGTTTTTTCAAGAAGAACAATGCTGTCTGCGTTTTTATACTTCAAATCACTGTCCGGAAAATGCGTTCCTATGTCTCCGAGCGCACATGCTCCAAGCAGCGCGTCTATGACCGCGTGCGTGAGCACATCGGCATCGGAATGTCCCAGAAGTCCTTTTTCAAAAGGAATTTCCGTTCCGCCTATAATCAGTTTTCTGCCCTCCGCAAGCTTGTGGGAGTCAAAGCCCATACCGATCCTCATAATCTGCTCCAATCATATAAATAAAAAGAGTGAAGAGGAGGCCAAAGCCCCGCTCCTCACTCCTGCGGAATAAAATCAGTCGTTAGTGTAGGGAAGAATAGCGATCTGACGAGCGCGTTTGATAGCCTCTGTCAACTCACGCTGATGCATAGCGCATGTGGCGGTGATTCTTCTGGGAAGAATTTTGCCTCTTTCGCTGATAAAACGGCGAAGTTTTGCAACGTCTTTATAATCTATGCAGTCTACTTTGTCTGCGCAGAACTGACAAACTTTCTTTCTGGGCTTTTTCTTGAAGCTGTCTCTGTCTCTGGGTTCGCGCTGTTCGCGTGCGGGAGCCGCATTTTCTGCCGGTGCGGTTACGTTATTGTTTTCCATTTTTTATTCTCCTTTCTGAGATTAGAAGGGGAGTTCGTCCTCAATATCCTTGATATCGGCGAAAAACTCCGTATTTACCCCTGCATCGGGGTCTGAGGAAGGTGCGGAAGCCGTATTTGCGGGCTGAGCGGCAGCCTGCTGGTGAGAAGAATAATCTTCCTGGTCTCTTGCCTGATTTCTGTCCTGCTTTGTTTCGCCGAACTGAACCTCATCAACGATTACGGTCGTGGACTGACGGTCGTTTCCGTCTTTGTCTTTGTAATTGTCGTTCTGCAGAGAACCGAACACGATTATTACGGAACCCTTCCTGAAATATTTGGAAACGAATTCCGCTGTTTGTCTGAATGCAGTGCAACGGATAAAATCCGCAGTCGGTCTGTCTTCTCCCTGTCTTGCAAAGCGGCGGTTTACCGCAACGGAAAAACGTACATTCGGTATGCCGGATGCAGACATTTTAAGCTCGGGGTCTGCCGTAAGCCTACCCATAAGCATAACTTTATTGATATTCATTATAAAAACTCGTCTCCTTTCCGCTTGTGATTATTTCTTGATAATGATGGAACGAAGAACGCCGTCCGTGATATGATAAACACGGTCGAGTTCCGCGGGGAGTTCTGCCGGACCTTCAAATTCTACGAGAACATAATGACCTTCTGTTTCGTAATTGATGGCATAAGCAAGTCTCCTCTTTCCCCACACATCAACGTTCTTTATCTCTCCGCCGTTAGCGGTAATGAGAGATTTGAATTTCTCGGTAGCAGCCTCGATGGCAGCGTCGTCAAGCGTTTTTGTGCTGAGAACAAAAATGGACTCATACTTGTTCATGTTACTTTACACCTCCTTCTGGACTTTCGGGGAAGCGACGCTTCCCAAGGATGAAATCTTACGTTTGCGGATAATTCCGCATTATATAAAAAATAATATCACAAACCTCGTGATTTGTCAAGCATAAATTTCGTATTTCGAAATTATTTTGAAAACAGGGCTGTGATTTTTTAATACCGATATTGTAATTTTGTATAAAATATGGTAAAATAAGGGCGGCAGATCTTGCAGTGCGGCCTTTTTGCTTTTTATTTCCGCTCGCTTTGGCTGCAATGAGCTGAAAATACTATGCGTGCAAACAGTTTACCTACGGCAATATCCGCGGTATAAAGCGCAAAACGGCGGGTAATGGCACCCCCAACGGGAATCGAACCCATAACTAGCCCTTAGGAGGGGCTTATTATATCCATTTAACTATGGGGGCATATCATCACTGTCGCCGTCTTAAGATTATACAATATTTTATTTGAAAAATCAAGGGGTTTACAAAAATTTTATGAAATCTCAGAACAGAACAAAAATAATGATGTTTTTTTCGGGAATTGCGGCAAAATACGAAGAAAATCCCGAATACTTTATAGGAGCAAACGTTGAGTTCGTTTCGGGCGGGAAAAAATACAGCGGAAGCATACGTGAAAACGGAGACGGTTTCGAGTATTCTTTTCTCGGACGCAGATTTTTTGAATCCGCAGAGGCGATGCTTGACGCGGTATGCGAAGATATGCTGAAATACGATTCAGCGGTCTTTTCGTATATGGAACGCGGAAGAACGACAGTAGTTTCGGCAGACGACAGAAATGTTAAAATTTCCAGGAACGAAACGGAAAGCGAGTATGTGGACACGTCGCTTTTGCGCGCGAAGGATTATATAATCAATCCCGGCAAAGCGGGTAAACTCATGCGCGTTCTGGGCTATCTTACCGAAGACGGAAAGATAAAGAACGACAAAATACGCAAATACAACCAGACCGAGCGTTTTATAGAGCTTACATCTTCGATGTTTGACCGGTATACCGAAAAAGACGAGATATGCGTTGTGGACTGCGCCTGCGGCAAAAGCTACCTTTCTTTTGTTCTCAATTATTATCTTTGGGAAGTGAAGCGTATAAAGGCAAGATTTATCGGCATAGATATATCCGAAAACGTTATTTCCGAAAGCAGAAAAATGGCTGAGGAGCTCGGTTATAAAAATATGGAATTCATATGTGAAGACCTTCGTTTTTATAATGCCGAAAAAAATCCGGACGTTGTTATTTCCCTTCATGCGTGTGACACCGCTACCGATATGGCTCTCGGATACGCCGTAAGAAACGGAGCGGAAAAAATAATATGCGTGCCCTGCTGCCATAAGGAGCTTCTTGACAAATACAGAAAAGACGACCTTGAGCCGATAATAAAGCACGGCGTTATGCGCGCGCGTCTGAACGATATCCTTACCGACGGTATTCGGATGGCAAAGCTTGAAGCGGAGGGATACTCCGTAAGCTGCGTTGAATACTGTTCGCCGCTCGATACGCCGAAAAACCTTCTTATCCGCGCAGAAAAAACAAAGAAAGGCGACAATGCGGCAAAGAAAGCGTATTATGACCTTCTCTCCGATCTTTCCGTATTGCCTTCTGTTGAACTTTATTCTTCGGTAAGCGATAACGAGATATAAAATTATGAATTTTTTATCCCGTATTTTTTGTTATGCTTGACATTGTGATTCAATTGTGTTATTATATCAGTAAGCGCTTATGTGTGAACTGCGCTGATGAGAATATCAAGGAGTGCCGATTTATATGAAAAAAATCATTGTATTTCTCTGTCTTGCTCTTTCGATCATGTGCATGACCGCATTTGTTACCGCATGCACGAACGATGTTGAACCCAAAACGGACGAAGTGGGCGAGACCGCAGAAAACAACAGTGAAAACCAACCCACCGGTCAGACGACCGAAAACGGAGAAACCGAACCCGAAGAAGCTTCCGAAGAACCCGCGGAAGAACCGTCTGAAGAACCCGCGGAAGAACCGTCCGAGGAACCTGCAGAAGAGCCTGCGGAAGAACCTGTGGAAGAACCTGCAGAAGAACCTGTCGAAGAAACTTCACTGAAGGTTATTCCTCTCAGAATACCCGACGAAGAACCCGACTGGAACGCCGATTACAATAAGCCCAAAGTTGAATTTGATCAGATAGTTCCGGGACTTGTTGCTCAGAATGTTTATGTCGGCAATGACGGCTGGATGTTTTACGGCGCAACGATAGACGACTATACCGGAAATTACAGATACGGCGACACACGTCTTAAAAATATAGCGAAAAAGTTTGAAGAACGCCTTGAATTCTGCAAAGAAAACGGCATAAAGCTTTATTTTGTCGTAACCCCGAACAAAAACTCCGTATACCCCGAGCATATGGCGACAGAAGGCGTTGAAATGGCGGATGTTCGCGGAATAGACGTTGTTCTCGATTATCTTAAAGAAAATACCGAAGTTCCCATCATCGACTGCCGCGACGGACTTTTTGCGGCAAAAGAAGCTCGTCCCGAAGAAAATCTTTACTATAAACTCGATACACACTGGAACAACCACGGCGGATTTGCGGCATATTCTCAGATCATGGACGTGATCTCAAAAGACTTTCCGAACGCGGTCATCCATACCCGTGATGAATATCAGATAGATTATTTCGATTCATATATGAAAGACGAAGCGTATTATCTCGGCTGGTATGATACTATTACCGAAGAGGGTCCCGTATATACGCTCAAAAGCGGAGATACCGCAATGATGACGGACAGAAGAGACAGCGGTCCTTACGGAGAATTCATTCACGCCTATATCCACGAAAACGGTTACAGAGACAAAACGGATTACTGCGCATTTGAAAACACGGCTATCGCAGACGCTCCGTCGGTATACGTCATACGCGACTCTTTCGGCATCGCTCTCGTTCCTTTTATTAAAGAAAGCTTTTCCGAATCAACATTCTCATGGACTCTCGGTTTTGACAAGAATGATATACTTGAAAAGAAACCGGATATCGTAATTATGCAGGTCGTTGAAAGAAGCCTTACAGATTTCTTCAATCAGAAATCGTTCAAATAATATAACGAATAACGATATATAAGGAGGTTTACCTATGAAATACAAAATCGGCTTTATCGGCGCCGGACATATGGCAGGCGCACTTATTTCCGGTTTTATCGGCTCCGGCGCATATTCTAAAAACGATATACTCATTTATGACGCTGACAGTGAAAAGATCGAAAATTACAGAAGCAGCGGATTTTATACCGCATCGGCCGAAACCGAAGTCGTCTTAAACTCAACATTTGTTTTTCTTGCGGTCCGTCCCGCAGATATCGTAACTGTTCTCAATAAGATCGCGCCCGTAATAACCGTCGGCAACGTTATTGTATCGGTTGCGGCGGGAGTGTCGATCAAATTCATAAAGAATCTCACTCGCCCCGAGTGCAAGGTCATAAGGATCATGCCCAATACCGCGGTATCGGTAGGTCTGGGCGCGACAGCGCTTTCATACGATATGCCCGTAACTTACACCGAACTTACCGCCGCTCGCGCAATGCTTGAAACGGTAGGTATCGTTGAAATACTGCCGGAAGACAGAATGAACGAGGTTATATCGCTTAATTCATCGTCTCCCGTATATGTTTATATGCTTGCCCGCGCAATGACAGAAGGCGCCAAAAATCAGGGTATCGACGAAGAAGCGGCATCAAGGCTTGCAATTCAGACGATCCTCGGCGCGGCAAAAATGCTTGAAAACTCCGACGAGGATATATCAAAAATGATCTCGGATATCTGCACGCCGAACGGAACTACCGTAAAAGCGGTCGATTATCTTGAAAAACGCGGTTTTGAACAGGCGATTGCCGATGCGATGCTTACATGCACAAAACGCGCAAATCTTATAGAAAAAGAGATCGAGCAGTAAGATATTCGAAATTTTCTTGTCTGAACTGCTGAAATCCAGGCTTTTTTGATAATCAGAGTCCTTAAATTGGGACAGTCGCACGGAGCTGTTGTTGAAAATATACAAAAACAAACGTAATATTCAGCAATTATTCGACTTTTCAAATTAAAAAAAATGTGGTATTATATTTAAGTAATAATTGTTTGATTGCAAACGAACCAAACTTAATCACATAAACGGAGGTTAACACTGTGGCAGGATTAGTATTAAAGAACATCGGCAAGGTATATCAGGGCG
>JAEEJJ010000208.1 GCA_016281805.1 Clostridiales bacterium | reverse complement strand
GCCACCGCGTTGATTTAACCGACTGGAACAAAAGAGAAAACTGTGAACTCTGGCGCAGCGAATGGGCGAAGATACAGAATAAGTATTATGAAAAAAATAATATAGATGTCCGTATCGATTTACGCTCATATGAACGGCAGGAGATTGACAAACTTCCGTCGGTTCACCTCGGACCGTATGCATCCAATCTTGAGAAAAACGGAGAGGAAACCGAGCTCGGTAATTTCAACAGAGCCATTGAGGAACACAACAAAGATAAAATGAATCTGCTTGAATTAATTGAAAAACTGAAATCGGTTATTTCGGAAATTGCCGAAAAACTCCGCAGATTGAAAACCAATTCGCAGCGCGAACCTACTCTTCCGGAAATAATGCTTGATTATCTGGAGATAAGAAAGAACGGCAGAAGCGACTGGGGATTTTACGCGAAACAGAATTGTTCAATCAAAGATCTGAAAGAAGTTTCTTCCGCGATTGTTTTTCTGACTAATCATAATATTATAAAGCTTGAAGATTATCAGAAGCTGATTGAATCCGCAAACAGAAGAGAGAGCCTTCGCAAGAAGATTGAAGAAGGCAAGCAGATTATTTCTCATCTGAAGGACGCAAGAGAAACCAAAGAGGTTTATCTCACCTGGAAAGGCAAAACATATTTCAAGGACGGTTACCGGAAAGCGCATTCCGAGGAAATCAATAAATTCATAAATGCGAAGAAATATCTGAAGATTCACAATCTTGATACAGATTATTCTATTGCATCGATTGAAACGGAGCTTGAGATACTGCAAAAACAATTCAATGCTTTCGGTCCCGATGTTCCCAAGAAGGACAGCGATGAATTCAAAGAGCTGATAAGAATCAGTAAAATTGTTTCCACTGTTCTAGGCGATATGGAACTCAAAGACAAGGGCGCTCAGCCCGTAAAAGAAAAAGAAACTCTCCAAGGGAAGCTAGACCGTTTCAATGATACAGTCAAACAGAACAAGGAAGAGGAAAAGACGAAATATGAAAACAAAATCACGAATAAGGAGGAAGTCAGATGAATAAAGGCGAACTCAAAGAGTTATATTCCGTTATGTTTACGGAGTATCCCGATATAGTAACCGTTGACGATATCCAGTCGATGCTCGGTGTCAGCCGTCACTACGCATACAAGCTCATTACCGACGGATATATCCACGGCAGAAAGATCGGCGGAGCATACAAGGTTCCCAAAATAAATGTCATTAATTACGCTCTGACAGCTTAATTCGAACCTTGACAGACACTCCGGTATTATTATAAAATTATAATACAAACCGGAGTGTCTGAAAACAGCTGCCAATAAATAAGAAATGGAGGTTAATTTCAATGGTAGCAGGACACTTACAAATCAAAAATGATGTCTATTATATGGTACTCAGCTATACCGATGAACAGACCGGCAAGCGAAAAGAAAAATGGATTTCGACGGGTCTGCATGCGAAAGGCAACAAAACAAGAGCGGAGAAAATGCTCTCCGATGCAAGGAAAACTTTTGAGCCGCCCAAATCGCAGTCAAGCGATTTATCGAGCGATATGAAGTTTTCGGATTATATGCTTCTCTGGCTTGAAATCATCCGTCCAACAGTCGAGAAAACAACCTATGCTTCTTACACGAATATGGTCAAGAGCAAAATTGTTCCGTATTTTGAGAAGAAGGATATCACGGTGGCAAGTCTTCGGGCAAAGGATATTCAGATGTTCTATGCGAACGAGCTGAAAACCGTCAGCCCCAATACCGTGATTCACGAGCATGCCAACATCCACAGAGCGCTTAAATATGCCGTGAAAATGGATCTGATTGATTTCAATCCCGCCGATAAGGTTGACAGACCTAAAAAGCAGAAGTATATTGCGGAGCATTACAACCTTGAGGAGCTCGCCGCACTGTTTGAAGCAACCAAGACACACTACCTCGGTCTGCTTATTCAGGTGACAGCGTTTTACGGCCTCAGGCGTAGCGAAGTGCTCGGCCTTAAATGGGATGCGATTGATTTTGAGAACAAGACAATCACTATCAAGCATATACTGACCTCAGTAAAGCTTGACGGTAAACAGACCATAGTGAGGGAAGACAGGGCGAAGACAAAATCAAGCCTTCGATCATTACCGCTTGTGCCGAGATTTGAAACCGCTTTCAAAGAACTGAAAGAGCAGCAGGAGGAAAACCGGCGGGTTTGCGGAGACTGTTACTGCACGGAATATCTCGATTATATTTTTGTAAACGGTCTCGGAAAGATTTATAATCCCAATATGGTTACGGAAGTATTCGGAAAGATAATCAAGGCAAATGGACTGCGCAAAATCCGCTTTCATGATCTGAGACACAGCTGCGCGTCCCTTCTTCTTGCCAACGGTGTTACTCTTAAAGAAATCCAGGAATGGCTCGGTCATTCGGATATAGCTACTACCGCAGATATTTACAGTCACCTTGACTTCAAGTCAAAAATCTCGTCCGCTTATCTGATGGACGGTGTTCTCAATCTTCCTGAACCCGTCATCAAAGAGGACTGGGGAGTGGAATAAATCTTTCCCAAAAATGCGGCACCCAGTTGGTTGTTCGCTGAGTTTTGTGTAAAAAAGAAAAGCCCCGAAACGCTTATGTTTCAAGGCTTTTTGGCGGAGGGTTAGGGATTCGAACCCTAGGTTCCTGTTACGGAACACGGCATTTCGAGT
>JAEEJJ010000207.1 GCA_016281805.1 Clostridiales bacterium | reverse complement strand
AGACTGTATTTGCCGTACGAATAATAATTTTCGACTAATAACATAGAAACATAAATCCTTTCCTCCTGTTCTACAAGCGCTTTCAATTATATCTTCCCATGTTCAATACGGCAACGTACTTTCGATTTCCGGCGGTTGTTTGCTTTCTGCGCTTCACTCAATTTCTTATTCCGACAGCCTTTTTCACAGACCTCCGATCTTATATGCGCCGGAATCTCTTGACCAGAATAAGCGCTGTCCGCATAGACGACTTGGTCTTTTTCATCAAGAAAATTCACGAACTCGTTACTATCATGGACAGAAGCGGACGTCGTGGAGTATGATGTAACGATCTTACTATCCATGTCCACTTTGACATGAGCTTTGTAACCGTAATGCGTCTCCGTGTTTTTCTTCGTCCAACGCGCGTCTCTGTCTTTCTGTGCCATTTTATGCGGATTGCTCGCCCAGTTTTCAGGAACTTCACCTCGCTTAATCGCCTGATTCTCGTCTCTCGTATTTCGCTGACGAGGTGCGTTGACAAACGTCGCGTCTATGATCGTTCCGGTATGCGTGATCAGACCTTTGGATTCAAGCTGGCTATTAAACTCCTTAAAAAGAACTTCTATCACACCCTTTTGCGCCAAGGTATCTTTGAAAAGCCAGATCGTCTTCGCGTCTGGAACTCGAGCGCCAAGAGAAAGACCGAGGAAACGTTGAAAGCTTACGCGGTCTGTGATTTGATACTCTGTTTGCTCATCCGAAAGATTGAAAAGACGTTCAAGAATCAATATCTTGAACATGAGAATCACGTCGTAGGAAGGACGACCGGCGGAGCTTTTGCGCTCTTTACACAATCCTTTCATCAGAATTGGACGAAATATCTCAAAATCGACGACATTCAGTTTTTCGAGAGAATCTCCGAGCTGGGAAAGCCTCAATCGTTGCGATTCTTCGCCAAAAAGATAGGGTTGCATTGCGAATTCCTCCGTTAAGTCAGGCAAATTCATTTTACTAACGCCAAAGAGGGAGTCTATCGCTTATCTCTAAAAAATGAGCTATTTTTAGAGGATCCCTAAATTTTTTCAAATGTTCTTTTATGTTTTTGGCTCAACATACATAAAGAAATCAGAATAGACTTTCATTTGAAACGTGCAATGACATAATTTTGAAAAACCGTTTCGCGATCGCATTTTGTTGCGCTGGAAACAGTTGTAAAACATTCAATTGCTTCAAGTGGCGTCGACTTCTTTAAATACCAAATTTCACCGTCGTAAAAAACAACTAAAAAACCTTTGCCATCCGTTCCCAAATAATCGTTAAAACGCGATGGATCGTTGTTTTTAAAAGAATAAAAAACGTCGTTGGAATCGCATGACGCCGCCCAAAACGTTTTTGAGTTTCCCAATTCAATCAATACCAGTAAATCGGGAGGAAACGAGCGCCACTTTTTCCTATTGGCTTCGTCGAAAGCCGTATCTTTGCCTGTTATCGCAAAGACGTTCGTCGTTTCATCTGCGAGATTTACGAAAGGTTTCTTTTCAAAACAATAGATTTGCATCGGCCCGTTGCATTGGGAATAAACGCCAAAAGTTTTTAAATTATCCGGATGATTCCAAGGTTTGCCAATATCCGGGTATGGGGAAGGAGCAAAAAGAAACGGAACTATTTTGGCGCGCCAACTCAATATTCGATCGCCATTTTCGTCGAATATGTCGGACGAAATAAATTCGTCTTCGAGATCGCTTGCATTGATTATGCCAAGATGAATCGTCCGAAGAGATTTCACTCTGTCGTTTAACGCCTTTCGAGTTTTTTGCGATTGGAAGGACGCGCATAAAACGACGACGAGCGCAATAGCCAAGACAAAAGCGTTCCAACGTATAAAATATTTAGAATATTTCATAACCATTATACCAATTTAAATATATTCTTGATCGCCAAATTTTATAGAACAATGATTTATGCTTGAATAATATATAAACGCTACGTTTTTATATGCTACATCATTGTTCGATTTTGTAACGAGGAATTACGGATTCCATTAATTGCTCGTCAGGGACTATTGGGGACATTAAAACAGTATTAGGAATAACATAATAAATATTGAATCGATTATTATGGAATGATTGCGTTCGTGAATGATTAATTGTGGCCTTGTCTCGTAATGGGCCGCTTGCGTCTTCCCAAGTCCATCCGTCTTTTTGCGTCAAGATAAGAGAACAAAAATTTGTGGCTTCAAAAATTGCTCCATTAGCGGTGATATCTTTAAGTTCGGATGAATTGTCTTTACACTCAACTTCGATTTTTTTATCAAATTGAACGGCAATTATCATATAATTAATAGTTTTGTTATTTAACAGATTTTCACGTAACACTTTATTAGCATCTTGAATGTTTGTAAAACCTCTGACTCCTTCTCTTTTTAAAAAACCAAAAGGTGCGTTTATGCCTAGACCGACGCGAAGTCCCATTATCCCACCACATCCGTAAATAACGTTGTTTTTTACGGAATCCCAACCGGCACAGTATTGATTAAGAAAAATTTTAAAATCAATGTCATCTTCGACTTTGCAATTAGGATTTTCGTTATAATTAGAACGAATCTTTGAAAGAAAGAATATCGATAATTTCTGAAAATTTAATTTTGGAATGGTTAGGAGGGAAACTTGATAATTAACTTCTTCTATATTATTTCCACAGAGATTATGAACAAGGAGATGAACCCCTTTTGGTTTTCCAATATAATACGAATGAAAAGTTTCCACTCCAAAGTTATAAACGCGTTGTTTTTCTTCAAGATTCTCTTTAGAGACAAACGCGATTCTTTCGCCATTTGCGGATAAACAGAAGTCGCCCAATTGCAAGTCTTTGGCGCAGATCCAGCCTCTGTCAATTACGTAGAACGGATGTTCCGGCGTGCAGACGATCTCTTCTGGTTCGGCGTCGGTT
>JAEEJJ010000206.1 GCA_016281805.1 Clostridiales bacterium | reverse complement strand
CACATTTACTCAGAAAATTGATCTTGGTGATATACCCGCAGGTTACCAGCTTAAATGGGTATTTGACGCTGCATACTTTGGTCAGGAACTTCCGTTCGAAGTCGATCCTGCAAGAACTCCGACTCCGATTCTTGACGAAGAGGGTAATCAGATGAAGGATGAAAACGGTAATCCGATGTATTTTTATCCTGATGTTGAGCCTGAATTCGAATATGAAGAAGAATGGGAAGAAGAATTTGACGACTATACGCCATATATTCTTATTGAAAATGATCTCGTTTCTGTGGAAGTAAACGCTGAAACAGGTCGCATCATGTCTGTATATTATAATGACAATCTTATTCTTAAAAATGCTCCGAGATTCAGCATAACAAGAACTCCTACAGGAGGCGACTCATACTCTGAGGTCACAGGACCAAATTACAATGTAATCAGTAGAGTAACAAATAACCAGTATCTTCGCGATTATATCGATATAGAAAAAGTTGCTGATAATCATTACCGTCTCGGTCTTGATCTTTCATGCGTATCAAATGATTACGCTCTGTACAGCAGTGAAACAAGCAGCGCTGATCTTACGATGTATTACGATATATACGGAGACGGTGAAATTGTTGTAAGCTACGCATACGATCCGTCGATATATGTCGGCATTCCGATGAATATCTCCACAATTGCGGACCTTCCTCAGACATTCTCTGAATACACATGGTACGGCAGAGGTCCCGGTGCAAGTTATCCTGACAAGCTTGCAGATACTCAGATCGGTGTATACGAACAGTCTGTTGTTGCTCTTACAAATGCAAATTACTATATCAAAAATAATGTAGGAGATAAATCTGAAGCAAGATGGGTCGCTCTTGAAGATTCCGAAACAGGAATGAAGCTGCTATTCACCAGTGATACTTCTAATTTTGCTTTCAACGCTCTCTCCAGCTCAGGCAGCACCAGTGTTCGTATAATAGCAAAGCAGAGAGGTGCTTCTGCAGGTAACCTTACAGATTCAGAATACTATGTTGATCCTTCTATTATAATTCCCGGAGAAATTACTGAATTCTCTTACAGAATTATACCTCTTGATGAAAAACAGAATCCCGCTGCAGTTGCTGTAACATCAAATCCTGTTGATATGCCTCATGTTAAAGACAGATCGATCATCAGCGGCGGAAACTATTCTATTCTTTCTTCTACAAAAGCCGGTTCATATCTTACATCCGGTCTTGAAATTGCTCCGGGTACAGGAAGCACAAATCAGCTCTGGATCTATGAAAAAGACAATGATACCGGACAAACTACTACATTCAGACTTAAGAGTCTTGAATACGGTAAATATCTCAGCCAGCTAAACATCAGCGGAAATATGCCGAGTATTGATGCAGGACTTGTAGATTATGATTATGAAGTTGACGGACATTACTGGACCAACCTTGGTCATAGTGCCCTTAACTCAAATATTTTCTCTGTTGGTGTCAACTGGTCATTCCAGCCTCTTGCTCCGACTATGGGATGTCGTGTCGCATTATTAAGACAGCCTAAGGAAACAGATCTTAATTCCGCATGGACCATAGAGTATGTTGACGAAGAAAATTCAATAGTTCGTCTTAAAAATACCGGTACAGGATATTATATGTCTGTAATCGACGAAATGTCATTCAGAACCATTCTCGGCCAGATCCAGAATGACAGGATCAGAAATTATGATCCTACAATCAAATGGAACAACATCCAGGATCTTGAAAGAGAACCTTATGCACCTGATTTTATCGATCCCAACTGGGCATATTCCGATAAGTACATCACTCAGTGGGAACTTCTTCCCGGAACAACTCAGCATTGGACCTTTACAAACGTCGGCGGTGATTATTACACCATAACCAATGTTGATTCCGGTCTTGCCCTTACTCTTGATGGAGATGTTGTCAGTGAAACCGCAAATAAAAACGCAGATAATCAGACTTGGCTTGTAACCGAGCACGATGGACTATTCTCTATCACAAACAAGAGCAATGGTTATGCTCTCGGAATCGCAGTTAAACGTGTAATGCATGATGACGAATATCTTGCCAATACTTACATCAGAACGGAAGATGACAAGTATTACGAAACAAGTTATCTTGTTGCAAGCGAATATCACGGTCTTGCTACACAGATGTGGTCACTGAATACAGACGAGGATCAGAAGATCATCGTCGAAGCAGGTGAGGACTGGTATTATGTTCCTTCCGATGAAGAAGAATAATATTTAATACCTATTAAGGACGGCAGATAGTATTCTGCCGTCCTTTTCTCATTCTATATATTTTGTAAAATTCAATAACTCGAGGGTTAGTAATTTATGAAAAAAAACCGAAAAAATTTTTATTCTACTTGAAAAATAATAACTAATGTAGTATTATAAGAAAAATATAATTTTACGAAAATACATATTCCTTACGGAGGCGTTTAGCGTGGAAAATAAAGATCCTTACGCAGCTTCTTTTGATCAGGCAAAAGAAATGGTAAATCAAGCGCAAAATACTCAGGGTAGGTATGGCGTTGCTGCAACCGCAGAAATTGAGCAGCTCAGGCGCGAATATATTGAACGTGCACAGAGAAGAATCGATTTATATCGAGAAAATGAACAGGAACATCTTGAAACTGTTATCCGCGAAATGGATGAACAACGAGCAGATAAGCTTAGGCGTATCAAATTCGCATATGATAATAACAACATGGCATGGGTCGATGAAATTTTTAAAAATATTATTACTCCCGATTAATCTAAATAACGATATCTGAAAAGAGTGTAAAAATGACTCAGAATGATGAGATAAAAAAAATAAGCGCAAATCCCGAATCACAGAAAAAAGATATTAAAGAATCTGTTGAAGATAAGCTTCTTACAGAAGCATACGACCTGATTCAACAGGGCGTTTTTGATATTCAGAGCGAAATGGCGCGCGAACTTTCTATGCATAAAATAGAAAGCAAAAAAGAAGTTTACGCCGAAAAAGAGCACTATATAGATGCTGTTATGGCTGCTGTAAAAAAACAATTGTTAAATTTTAAAAAAACAGATGCATATATCGAATACTTGAAAAAATGCGTTGAAAAAGCAAGTGAAAAACTTGGCGGATTAACAAGAATATATGTTTCAAGAACTGACCGTGATATTATGCGTGTTATTTTTTCTGATATTGAAGTCAAGCAGGATCTTCGTATTATGTTGGGCGGTCTGATAGCTGAAAACGACGGTCTTACGATGGATTTTTCATTTGAAAGAAAACTTCGCGCAGAACGTGAAAAATTTGAGAATAAAATCAACGAAATATAATAAAATGAAAAGGGAAAAGATATGATAAACACAAATCCGTCCTCAAAATTCTGTCTTGATGGTCTGACTTTTGACGATGTTCTTCTTATTCCGGCTAAGTCTGAGATCATACCGCGCCAGGTGGATGTTTCAACTTATATTACAAAAAATATCAAACTCAACATGCCAATTATTTCTGCCGCTATGGATACCGTTACCGAGTGCAGTATGGCTATTGCTATAGCCCGCGAGGGTGGAATGGGTATTATCCATAAAAATATGTCTATCGAAAAACAGGCAGAAGAAGTTGACAGAGTAAAAAGAAGTGAAAACGGCGTTATCGTCAATCCATTCTATCTCAGTCCCGAACATAAGGTCACTGATGCTCTCGAGCTTATGAAAAAGTATAAAATCAGCGGAGTGCCCATTTGTGAAGGCAAAAAACTTGTTGGTATTCTTACAAACAGAGATATACGGTTCATAAAAAATTATGACGTTGCAATAAACGACGTTATGACAAAGGAAAACCTTATTACTGCTCCTGTAGGAACAACATTAATGGAAGCGAAAGACAGATTGATGCATTATAAGGTTGAAAAGCTTCCTATAGTTGACGAAAACGGAGATCTCAAGGGACTTATAACGATTAAGGATATAGAAAAGGCAATACAGTATCCAATGAGTGCCAGAGATTCCCAGGGAAGACTCCTGTGCGGTGCTGCAGTCGGCGCCACTGACGATATTATAGAGCGAGCATCTGCGCTTATTTCCGCAGGTGTCGACCTTATATCTGTCGATTCTGCACACGGACATTCACTTAATATCTATAACGCAGTTAAAAAACTGAAAACATCATTCCCCAATACACCTGTTGTTGCCGGAAATATCGCTACTCCCGAAGCTGCTGAATACCTTATTGATGCCGGGGCAGACTGCGTCAAGGTCGGTATCGGTCCCGGATCTATATGCACAACTCGTGTTGTTGCAGGTATCGGCGTTCCGCAGATCACGGCTGTTTATGAAGTAGCATGTGTTGCGTCAAAATACGGCATCCCCGTAATTGCAGACGGAGGAATAAAATACAGCGGTGATATAACTAAAGCTATTGCGGCTGGAGCAAATGTCGTAATGCTCGGTTCATTGTTTGCAGGTTGCGAAGAAAGCCCGGGAGAAAGCGAAATATATCAGGGCAGACGTTTTAAGGTTTACAGAGGCATGGGTTCTCTTGCCGCTATGAAAGAAGGATCTAAAGACAGATATTTCCAGGAAGGTCAGTCTAAGCTTGTTCCTGAAGGCGTCGAAGGAAGAGTTCCTTACAAAGGAACATTGTCTGATACCGTATTCCAGCTTATCGGAGGTCTCAGAGCCGGTATGGGATATTGCGGTGCGGCTACTATTTCTGATCTTCAAACCACAGGTCGTTTTGTTAGAATTACAGGGGCCGGTTTGCGTGAAAGTCATCCCCATGATATCAGTATCACAAAAGAGGCTCCAAACTATTCAGGCACCAACGGCATCTAAATATGAAACATCAAAATATTACAAGGCAGGATATGAAGGTTATTGCAGTCATAATCCTGCCTGCATTTGTTGAATTGGTATTATCTCACTTGTTCAGTATGGTTGATATAGCCATGCTCGGACATACAGATATCTCATCCGTTGCAATATCAGCGGTAGGTCTTACAATGAATCCGATTAACATGATAATCGGCGTAAATCAAGCATTTTGTATCGGAATCACAGCTGCCGTAGCATGGTCAATCGGCGCGGGAAAGAAGGAAAACGCCAGAACAGTCGCAAGAGAAACGTTGACTCTGTCAATTTTGATCGGAATTACCGCATGTGTTGCAGTTTTTTTTGCTGCAGGCACTCTTGTTACTTTTATGGGTGCTAAGGAAGATACATTTAACTATGCGACAGGTTACTTAAAAATTATAGCGCTTGGTTTTCCTTTTCAGATCGCCACACTCGCCATTACTGCATCGGCGCGTGGAGCGGGAAAAACATTTCTTCCCATGATGTATAACCTAATTGCAAATGCAGCGAACGTTATTCTGAATTATTTTCTTATTTTTGGAATCTTTTTCTTTCCTAAACTCGGTATTTACGGTGCAGCCATTGCAACATCTGTATCAAAAGTGATTGCTTTTATCCTTGCGCTTTTAATGCTGTTTTGTGTAAAAACGGATATACGCGTTAAATTAAATGAAAGCTTTTTTATTCACAAAAACACAGTTAAGCGAATAGCTGAAGTGGGAATCACTGCTGCTCTTGAACAGCTGATTATGCAGACAGGTTTTGCATTTTTTACAAAAACAGTCTCCATTCTTCCTACTGATATTTTTTCTGCACATCATATTTCACTCAATATCAACGGCCTTGCATGGGTCCCTTCACAAGCCTTCGGCGTTGCGTCCACATCTCTCGTTGGACAATGCGTTGGCAGGGGAGATAAGGATAAAGCAAAATCATACGCAAATGTCATTCATTTAATGTCTCTTGGTGTAGCTGTATTTATTGGTGTTATGTTCATTTTGTTTTCTAAATATATTGTTATGATCTATACCAACGAACCTTCTGTAATTGACGCCGCATCTCAGGTATTAAGGATAATTGCTCTCGGTATGCCCGGCATAGGAACACAGATTCCTGTTGCTGCAGCTCTCAGAGGCGCAAAAGATACTAAAATTCCATTACTTGCAAATCTTATCAGCGTATGGATATTCAGGGTAATTGTTTGCAATATATTTCTTAATGTATTTCATTGGGGAATTATCGGCGCATGGGTCACGATCGTTCTTGATCAAACATGTCGCGCTGTTATCGTATACACACGATTTCTTCGCGGAAAATGGCTAAATAAAAAAATTTCCACATAAAATACACACTTTTAGCATTGACAAGAAAGATGAAATGATATATAATATAATAAATATATTTAAAATGGAAGTAGGTTGTGCAATGAAGAATTCCACAAAGTTTTTTATCGGTCTTGCAATCGGTGCGGTTGCTGCAGTTGCAGCTTTTTCTGCTTATAATACAATCAAAGCCATTAAAAAATCGAAAGAAAATGGTGATTGGATTGATGACGATTGCTGTTGTGATGATGATTGCTGCGATTGCTGCAACGACGAAGATTGCAATTGTATAGATGATAAATGTGATTGTGCAGATGAAAAATGTAACTGCGACGATTGCGACGATGAAAACTATATATCTGTAGATCATTTAAAAAATGAAGATTGTTCTTGCGATGAAGATTCAGTTGATTCTTCAGTTGATGAACAGTCTGATAACTCTGCAGACGCTGAGTAACATTAAATCACAGCACCGTATACACTATGTATGCGGTGCTTTTATCTTTTTTAATATTTTGGAGCGAAAATGAAAAATACCTTTTTTAAATACCTTATTTTAATTGTGTTTTTTGTCTTTATGGCTTCTTGTTCGACTAAAAATGAAGAAATAATCCCTGATTACTTTGAAATCGACAAGAATGTGGAAGATTTTAACGGAGCCGTTTTCTATTTTGCGCCATGGCGAGTTTCCATGTATTTCCCTCAGTCAGGAGATACCGATGCAGGCGACAAGATGCTCAAAAGATATGCAGAGACTGAAAAAAAATTCAATTGCACCTTTACATATTTAAATATGGATTCTGAGGCATATGATGCCTCTGCAATTACAACTCGCTACATTGCAGGTCTTACAGTTCCTGACATAATCGACAGGGAAGTTGGTGTTGCGTATTCATTGTATAAAGCAAACTTTCTTGCTTCTATGAACGAAATATCTACCGTAAATGCAAATGATAATAAATACGGTCCTTTATATTTCCGAGCTCAAAGTATTTTCAATAATGAAGTTTATGGCTTTTGTCCGTATGAATGGGAATGGATGCCTGAAATACACGGAATAATATTGACAAATAATAATTTAATACGAAAAATGGGACTTACAAGTCCATATGATTTTATGGAAAATGATACATGGACATGGGATACCATGGAGGAACAGCTTAATCTTGCAACTTATACAGACGGTGATGTGTCATATACAGGTATGCTTGTAAAATCAGGCGGAACAACTCCTGCTGATATGGCTCAATCCGCAGCCTTTTCTAATGGAGCACAAATGTTGGTAGATAATAACGGAAAAATCGTTTTTGGTATGACATCTCCTCAGGCAATCAGAGCTTTTGATTACCTTAGTAATCTCTACCAGAAAAAGCTCTGTAAAGACAAAGAAGTAGATAATTTTGTTAATGAAGAAGGACCTTATTATTTTACCAGAAGTTATGAAGCAACATCTATTGAAGAGGGTGCTATCGGTTACCAGATGGATGACTACGGTATGATCCGTTTTCCGAAAGGACCCGACAATAAGGGAGAAACCGGAACATATGTAGCTTATGACCGACTGCTTTATATTGTTAAAATGACGAAAAATGATATAGAAAGCATTGGTAAAATAATTGATTATATGTTTGAGCCTCTTGATAATTCCGGTGGGTGGAAAGAAAGAGCAAGATATATTTTCCACCATGATCAGGACATAGATTTTTATATTGATGCGATCGAAAAACCTAGTTATAATTATCAGATTCAGCTTGGAGACAATTATGATAGTTTCAGGACAGCAGTAATGAGCATCCTCAGCGGAAGAGAAACAGCCGTATCAGCCATGCAGTCCATTGAATCTGCAATCAATGAATATGTCGCTGAACAAGATGTAAAACTTATTTCATGGGAGAATCAATAAGGTATGACAGAAGAAGAAAAAATATTTAAAGGAATTCTTTTTTGTCCCGGCGATGCTCAACTGCGAGCTATCAAGCTCAGATCGCATAATTTAAGTAAAGAATACAGCGAAACTCGTGAGGATGAAACAGAAAAGCGTTCAAAACTCGCTAAAGAAATACTTGCTGAATTCGGCGATGGCAGTTTTATGCAAGGCCCGATATTTTTCCATTACGGTAAGCACACTGTAATCGGCGACAGGGTTTTTATAAACTATAATTTTACAGTTCAGGATGACGCTCTTGTAACAATAGGTAATGACTGCAATTTTGGACCTAATGTAACTATCGTTACACCTCTGCATCCTATGATTGCAAGCGAAAGAAAAATAATGCACGATAAAAACGGTAACGAAAAACGATTTTGTTATGCAAAACCCGTTTCAATAGGGTCAGATTGTTGGTTCGGTGCAAATGTAACAGTATGTCCAGGTGTAACAATAGGAGATGGGTGTGTGATCGGTGCAGGAAGTGTTGTGACCCGTGATATCCCTCCTAATTCATTTGCAGCGGGTGTTCCATGCCGTGTTATTCGAGAAATTACGGAAACAGACAGTATGGCGTATAGGCCTGATATTATTGCAGATAATCATGTTTAACAAGAAAAGACACCTTATTGGGTGTCTTTTTTTATCTGGTTGAAATAATTTTTTATTTTTTCAAATGTTTCATCGCTTATATCGTGTTCAATTTTGCATGCATCGGCAATTGCGTTTTCTTCCGAGATTCCGATTTTAATGAAAATATCAGATAGGATTTTATGTCTTTCATATATTTTTTCTGCAGTCTTACGTCCGTCTTCGGTAAGCAAAATATACCCGGATTTAGCAATATTTATATATCCATCTTCTTTTAATAGTTTCAGGGCCCTGCTGATGCTGGGCTTTGAATATCCGGTTCTGTTGACTATGTCGATCGCTCTGATATGATTAAGTTCTTTGCTAAGTATCAGGATATTTTCAAGATACATTTCTCCGGATTCCTGTATTTTTATCATGTTAATTCTCCGATTATCAAATTCTTATAGAATTATAGCATATGAATAGTGAATTGTCAAGTATCGGAAGAACATTGCGGAATTGTTTTTTGCCTATAAATATTATTGACAAAAAATCTGAATTGTGATATAATCGAAATACAAATAAACTAACAATTTTCTTTGTGAGGTGTCTTATGAAAAGATTTTTTTCGCTTTTGTTTGCCTCTATTTTTATTTGTTTGATTGTCTCATGTTCTGCAGCCGACGAAATAGTCCCTGAATATGACAATGATATTGATTCTTCTGCTATTGACCTTAGAGGTCAAACTCTTGTAATGGGTATGGTGAAGGACTATTTCTTCGAAGGTTCCGATTCTACTCTTACATTTATCACTAATACTGAATTCGGAGATCTTGCAGCGAAACGTATTAAGGATGTTGAAACAAAATACAATTGTAAGATTAATTTTGATTATGTAACCAGATCAGGGGAAACTGCGTATTTCAGTGTCGCATCCGGTTCCTATATCTTTGATATGTTGCAGGAAGAATCGTACTGGCTTCTTAATTATCTTCCATCAGGAACGTTTGTAAATCTTGTAGGTGTTGATAATCTTGATGTTTTCGATGAAACTAAATGGGGCAACAGGTATTTACGTATGTCTACAATGTATGACGGCGCAATTTACGGCCTTCTTCCTGCGCAGCACCCATTGCGTCTTTCAAACTCTCCTTCAAATCTTATCGCAATCAATGAAAAGTATATTTCAGATCTTGTTACAACTGATCCGAGAGACTATTTTGAAAATGGCGAGTGGAACTGGGATACATTCGGAAATGCGATTGAAACATATGCTCATACCAGCGCAACCACCAATGAATTTGTTTATTCATTAGGTTCATGCTTCGGTTACGGCAGAATGTTCATGATCATGCCGATGTGCAACGGTTGCGACTTTATAAAAATGAATGATAACGATACTTATCAGCTTGGTTACTTCACTCAAAATGCCATGGATGCCTATAATCAGGTCGCCGAGTGGCTGTTCGGGGCAACTGCAGGCAATATAAATAATGAGACTTTTGGTTTGGATCAATTTATAGACGGACAATCCGTAATGACGCTTATCGATGCATATCAGATTCTTTCATCTTCAGAATCAATTGCATACAGAATGGATAATTTCGGAATAGTTCCCTTCCCGTGTGGCCCCGGATCTAAATCACCGTATGATTATACTACATCATACGAATCTGCGGATTTTACTCTCGCTATTCCGATTACCGCTAAGGATCCGGAGATTTCTGCTCTGGTACTCGATGCTCTCTATGAACCGTTTGAAGGCTATGAAACTGAAGAGAAAATTACCGATTACATTATCAGAAATTATTTTGAAGATGAGCGTGATGCACGTCTCTTTATGGATATAACAAAACTCGGACATAATTATTATCATGATCATATGCACGGTATGACAGAGATGTTTACTCAGCTTGCCAATAATGTTTCAATTGCTAGATGCGTTGAATCGTATGAAGATCGTATGTATAACATTGTTGACAAGTATGTTATTCCGGAATACAATACTATTCGTGAATATGAGGAATATTTTCACGAATAAAGAGGTCAGAATCAACAAAAAGTATGAAGAATAATATATTGATTCCAATTACTGGAATGCTTTGTATTGTCTTGGGTGTATCTTTGCTTATATTTGTTATCGGTGCATCTGCAAATACATCCATTGATGAAACCGAACATAACAAAACAGAATCCACTGTTGCCTCAGAATCTTCCGAAAACACAAATGATAAATCTCTGCTGAAAACAGAAGATCAAAATCAACAATATACTTCCGAAACTGTCGCAGAAGAACCCGAAATTAAAGATGAAATACAAATCTCTGATGAAACTTTAATCACAGAATCTTCTGCTGCACAGCAGGATCATGCACTTACCAATAATACAGTTGTCGAGAGCTCCGATTCTGAACTATCTGTTCAAGATAATAATTCAGAAGAAACATCTTTTGCTGAATCAACAGAAGCTGAAAATACTGCTATAAATGAAGTTACTCAGGAAGAATACAACAGCGAAACAGATGTTGTACCCGAAAATGAACCTAAAGAACAAGCAGTATATTTTGACGGTACAACAAAGGTAGATACATCTTTATGGAATCTTATCCTTGTAAATCCAGATAATTATATTCCGGAGAACTTTACAATAGATAAGGCTCAGGTCCAAGGCAACTATTATCTTGACAGTCGTGTTGCTCCATTGGCTGTTCAGATGATTTCAGATGCAAAAAAAGAAGGAATCGAACTTCAGATTTGCTCGTCAATTCGTGATATAGAGCTTCAGAAAAGACTTTTTAACAACAAAATAAACGATCTTATCAACGAAGGTTATTCGAAAGAAGAAGCGGAACGCGTAGCCGCCACGATCGTAGCTGTTCCCGGAACAAGCGAACACCATACAGGACTTGCTATGGATATAGTTACTCCGTCATATCAGCGACTTAATTCCGGTTACGCAAAAACTGATGCCGCCAAATGGCTTAAAGCTAATGCGGCAAATTACGGATTTATTTTGCGCTATCCCGAAGATAAAACCGATATCACAAAAATTATCTTTGAACCGTGGCATTATAGATATGTCGGCATCGAATATGCATCTTTTATAATGTCTCAGGGTATATGTTTTGAAGAATTTATAGAGCTTTACGGAGAATCAAAACAGTAAATGAATAAGCTTACAACAATGATAATGATAGAAAACTCATCATCGGGAGAAGTTGTTGTTATCGACAGATTAAAAAAATACCCTGGTATTTGCTTCCCCGGCGGACATGTCGAACGCGGTGAAAGTTTTACTCAATGTGCCATAAGAGAAGCTTATGAAGAAACAGGTCTCGAAGTTAAGAATTTATTATTGTGCGGCATTGTAAACTGGGCAAAAAAAGGATCCGATGATCGGTACGTTGAATATCTTTTTAAAACCACAGAATATACTGGAACTCTGATCAGCGGAACAGAAGAGGGCAGGGTATTCTGGGTCAGAAAAGATACTCTTGAACATTTGAATCTATCCCAGAATTTTGATTTTTATCTATCCGTATTTTTTTCAGATAAACCAATTGAGCTTTTCGGAGAATGGACTGACGATTTCGGAACAGCACCTGTTATTCAATAGTATAATAACGTGAACACGTCATGTGTTCACGTTATTTCTAAACTGGAATACTATTATTTGAAATAATTATCAAGTTCATCTTTGATTCCGTCAGGAATAATTCTCGGTACAGGGAATTTAACTGAATTCAAAAGCCTTTCAGATGTAAACCGTATAAATTCTGTTGTTTTTTTCAGTGATTCTTCAGAAAGCACATCAATTATGTCGTTTCGAGAGTGCATACCTCCTTGACCACCTCTTTGAAATACAATAAAAGGAACTCCTGCTTTTGCAAAAGATGAAGAATCACTCGGGAATATCCCTGAAGAAACAGATACGGAAAAGGCTGTTTCATTTGCACAATACTGCAAATAAGATTTTAAACTGTCATCTCCTGAAACACAGGCAACATCATTACCAATAATTGTTCCCGTCATATCAATATTCATACCTAACATGAATTTATTCAGCTCATTTTTATGCGATTCTACATATGCGAGGCTCCCTTTCAGCCCGTGCTCCTCTGCTCCGCACCAGACAAACCTCACACTTCTTTTCGGCTTGTTTTTTATGTAGTATGAAAAAAGTGACATAAGATTTGCACACCCGGATGCATTGTCCCATGCTCCTTTTGAAAATCTTGTACTGTCGTAATGAGCAGTAAAGATCATTTTTTCATCGTCATTTATTCCTTTTATGTCAGCAACAACATTTCCGGATTTTATTCTGACTTCTTTTTGCTTGAGCTTGATACAAACAGTTTCAGGATTGCTTTTTATAAGTTTCATTGCATCTGCAGCTCTCATTGTCACTCCGGGTAAACTTCCGAGTTTTGCCGTTTTTTCTTTTATTGAACGGGTATTCAGATCTGTTTTTAATCTTTCATCAAAAACATTTCCGTCGAATGTTATAAAGCCAAGTGCTTTTTTTTCGAGCAGTCGTCTGTAAAGATCATGATGCATATTGTTTACAAAAACAATTTTACCGTTACATCCGCCAAGATCAAGCTCACTTCCCGCACATGCATACAAAAACGGTGCAGTTATTCCTTTGCTTTCGGTCGATCCCGTCCTTCCGTAACCGGTCACTTCGGGAGCAAAAATTTTTCCTTTTGAATGAACTGTCATTGCTGCTTGTTCAATCTCAAATGAATCGAATTCGAACGGTTCGTAAAAAGCGTTTCCTCCAAGTGACCGGACGGTATCAATTATAATGTCTGCTGCTGCTTTTTCTCCGCTTGTTCCTGAAAAACGAGGAAAATATATTTTTTTAATAAATGACATTTGATTGAAATCTTTCATTTTTTGTCTTCCTATAATGTTAGTAATGTAAAATGTAAATTTGAACTGTGTATTTTGATTTGAATTTGAATATTTCGAAATAATAATTTTTAATAATAAAGATTATTCTTAGTGTAATTATACAATTTTTTATCATTTTTGTCAATATCAGATGTTTTTCGACGAATCTGCTTAATTGATTCAATTAAAATAGCAACTATTTACTGTTTTTTTTGTAAAAGTATTGACTAAACATCATAATTATGATAAAATTAATCGGATGCGGGGTGACGTTGTGAGATTTATAAAAGCCTTCCTATATCTGATTATTATTGTTTCTGTTTCAGGCTGGCTTGCGTTTACTTTATGCGAAACCGAAATTGAAAAAAGAGATACTTATGTTCGAGGAAAACTATCAGAATACAGTATTACAGTTCGTGATACGTCTTATGCTCGCGATACGATTTACCTGACTGTCGATTCGGACGATGAGCAGGTGACTGCGAATGATATAATGAATATTCGAAAACTCCTGAATGCGCTCAGATGCGCTGAGTTTGAACAGAATATATACAATGTTTCACTCAGATCACCTTCGGGAAAAACTGTTTATTCTACTCTTTTTTATAATATTTATACTTCATCAGAGCAGGTTGTCGTACAGTATATGGGCGGCGAAAGTGATGAGGTCATGAAAAAGTTTTTTATTAAATATGATCTTAGAAAAAAAGGTTTTGATTGTCGATATATAGGATTTTATTCTACCTATGGTATGGAACAACCTGCACTTTATCTTGAAATAAACACCACTCCTGACAATTTTCCCTCCGCTGTTTCAGAATTTATCTCCACAATCACGAGTCTTAACGAAGAAGGCGGGGGTGTGTTCAGATACAGTGCTTCATTTTATGATGGTGATAAAATAATGGCAGTTGTTTCTCGAGATATTGTTTATGGAGACGTCATTTACTGGAAATCACAGGATTATTCAGAGATAAAAACAATGTTCGGATAATTATTCGGAGAAATAAATGAAAACAAGCAAATCAGTATCAATAGGTCAGATATTATTTGTGATACTTGTTGCTGTCATTTTAATTGCAGCGATCGTATCACTTACAGTTTATCTGAATTTAAAAAACAACGATGATCGCAGCGCACTTAATAAAGACGTTGCGCTCAGCTCTCTGCGCGAAAATGATCCTCTAACAGGTTCTTTCAACGGCAAGAGCATTATAATATCGCAAAAAGATCTTATTTTTGATATGCTTAAGAGCGAACAATGGCGTTATCTCCCTGATTTTAACAGAGAATTTAACAGTTCTCTTATATTTAAAATCGGAGAGAACTATTTTCTTGCTTTTAATGATGATAGCGTCGCTGAAATATCATACAACGAAAAATCAAGATATTATTCAGTTCCATCTGAAATTCTCTCATCTATCAGCGCGTTTATATATGATAATTCTTTTATTTCCGTTAAAGATGCTTCTGCGTTTCTTTCTGGCGCTGAAAACATAACAGTATCTGTTTTGGGTTCATCGAAAACAATTGATTCAGGAGCTCAACTTGCGACTGCCATGAATATTGCAGAGTGGACTGAAACAAACACTGTGAATCCGGATTTTGAGCCTACAGTCGTTGTTGATACAAAGTCAGGCCTCAAAATAAGCGTATATAAATCAATCAATATCGGCGTGATCGATTATTTAGGAACTTCAACTGTTTATTCTGTCAACGAACTTTCCGTAGCAAGTTCAGAACTTGTGGCGAAATCATATTTTAACGATGTTTCAACACTTTTTGATGGCTTAACAAGTGCTGATGATCAGATTACTGTAAAAAAAGGTGGGAAAGAGTATAATATCTCGCCAGATACGTCTCTTGACCTGCTTCTCGATGTCCCGAGATGGCAGCGCAGATTCACAGCTCCTGCAGGTTTACCGGAAAATGCTGATATAGTAATCAATGGAGGCAAATCATTAACTGTTAATCTTTACTCTGTATATTCAGTTGCTGAGTACGAAAACACTTATTATAATGTGCCTTCCGCTGTTTTTTCTTCGATCAGCGAATATCTTAAAAGTAACTTGGATAAACCTGAAACCGTATCAAATTTAAAAACAACTGTTTCCAATGCCATTTCTGATAAAAAACATATATCTGTTCAGTATAAGGGTAGTGGATATACAGTTTCTGTTCAACCTGATTTTCTTTCTGTCCTTAATATTTCATCATGGACTGAAAGTCCTGTCCTTGAACTTATAGGTGATCCCGATCTTGTATTTAATATAAACAAATTGCCGGAATTGTCCCTTTGCTTTTACACATCTAAAAATTCTGTTTTGGCGATCAACGAAAATGAAAAACAGGTATTCAGAATATCATCTTCAATTTCAGAAACAATTATTAATTATGTTCAGGAAAACTTATATACTGAAGCTTGGATCGTTTCTGCTACAGAACTTGGTGCTCTTCAGAAAAACGCAGACAGCGTTGAAGTAACAGTAACAGACAAGAATTCGTTCAGAGAAAAATACGGTGAAAATACAGATGATGCTCTTTCTGTTCTGGCTGCTATCGATCTTTTGCCTTTAGAAATCGTTCCGGAACTATCTTCAGTAGAGAAAACTGAAATTCTCTTCAAAGGTCCTGAAAAATTTTTAATGACCTTATATCCAGCATCAGAAGGTACTGCATTTGTGAATGTTACCGGAACATTTTATTCCAGAGGCAGATATATAGACAGATGGTTTATATGCTCATCTTCATATGATAGTATTATAAATTCATTGATGGAGATAAATCAAAAATCTTTAGATACCGCCGCTGCGCTCTTTTGTGAAGCAATCAGAACAGGAGATACTGAATCCTTATACAGACTTATTGGAAATTCATCATTTGATTACAGTGCTATAAAAACTCTTATGCTGAATGATCTTACGATATTGAGCTCTGATGACCACGGTATTTATGTGGTTCAGCTTAATGTAGAAGATCCTGTTGACTCTCCTTTTGAAAAAGGTATAAAAGATTACATATTAACTGTAGGATCATCCGGAGGCGTGCTTTCCGTTATTTCATTTATTCCTGAGGATGAATACAACACAATTAAGCTTTCCGATCCTGCTGTTCTGGCAGTTGACGGATTTACATCGTGGGTTGACGCCGAAGGTATTTCATTCGCATCAATTTCAGATTTTGAAAACAAATCATCGATTGCTGATTACCTTATGATGCTATGCAAAAGAGATGGCCTTGGAACCATTTCTTCGGACAATCCCAATCTTCTGATGATTACAAACGATGAAATTCGCTCTGCCGCAAAAAAATATTTCTGTCAAGATAATTTTGAGGCTTTTTATAGTCGCTCATTTAACTCTGAAACCGGCATGTATTATTATGAGGGGATCAGCGCTCCTGCACGGTATAAACATGTTTCGCAAGTGTCGTTCGAAGGCACGAACACAATCGTTAAATACAAATGGTATGCCGATCCGTTATGCCTATATTGCACAGATGTCGTGGATTATACCTTGTCAAAAAATGACGACGGCACATTTGCCATTTTATCTGCAGTAAGCAATAATAGTACGGAGCAGGGTAAAGAGATCACTGATAATTCACAGAATAGCGAATCCTCTGATGTCTCTTCAGATACATCGGAAGCATCAGCTAAAAATGATTTTGCTGATGATGAGGAATCCCCCGAAAACAGTGAAAACAACGATAATAATGTCTTTATCCCGCCATCGGGCCTTACTCCAACAGAAACAATGTTCAAATATTTTGAATATTTAAATGAGAAAAATGTTGAAAAATCGAATAGTCTTCTTTATGAGACCTATGCAAAAAACGATGAAGAGTATTTATTTGACGAATTGAATAAAATTTCTGTTAAATCATGTGCCGAAATTTCACCCGATTTTGATTGGTATGAACCGTGGTACAGATCCCCATTTGCTTATACATGCGTCGTGGCTGAAGTTGAAGTGGACTGCTCATCAGATAAATGGCTTATATATAAAAAAGATTTCGCGTCTGTCGAAATATATATGATTAAAGCTACCGAAGATTCAGATTGGCGAATAATAGCTGAAAAGCCTTCCGGAGAAGGACTTCTTGCTGTACAGTAAATAATTCAAATTCATTTTTAAAAGGAGAAACAATATGCTTGTTGTCAACACCTTAACAGAAAAACTTCACAGAGCATTAAGCAAGTATGAACACTATCGTTTTGAGGACATTGCAGAAGTTAAAGGAGTAACGATTTATGAAACCCCTGAAAGACTTCAGCATGAGCCAAAAGAAATTGGTACACCAATTGAAAAAGGAACATCCTGGGGCGATGAAGGTATTACTGCGTGGTTTCGCTGCGATTATAAGATCCCTTCATCAATGGACGGAAAACGGTTGTTTGTCGCCGCAAAAACAAACGGCGAAACACTTTGGTTTGCAAATGATATCCTGAAAGGTGTTTTTGACAACAATCATCCATATGTTCATCTCGTTAAATCAGCAAAAAAAGGTGATAAATATCATTTTGCATTTGAATCCTACAGCGGACACTGGTTCCCCGGATGCGGAATAGGCGAAAATAATCCGAAGATCGTTAAAGGATGTAAAACCTTCGGCGGTATCTTCATTGCAATGGAACGTGAAGATGTCCGTGATTTCATTTTCGACCTTGCAACAGTGCTTTCATTTGTAAAAGCGACAAAAAATGACAAAAACAGTCTTAGAACCGCAAAAGCAATGAAAGTGCTAGAGAATGTTTTTTCCATAATTAATGGGGATCCTGATGAAACACCTGAAAGCGAATGGCGTCCCAAACTTAAAGATGCTTGTGCCGCAATGAAACCGTTCCTTTCATCAAAGAATTCAAAAACCGCTCCCACGATCGGGCTTGTAGGACATTCTCATATCGACACAGCCTGGCTTTGGCCTATAAGCGAGACAAGAAGAAAGTGCGGCAGAACTTTTTCATCTGTTCTGAATTTAATGGAACAAAACGAGGACTTTATTTTTATCCAGAGCGCACCATGTCATGCTGATTTTGTTCGTCAGGATTATCCGGAACTTTTCGCTCGTATTCAGGAACGCGTTAAAGAGGGCAGATGGGAACCAAACGGAGGAATGTGGGTCGAACCCGACTGTAATATAACATCAGGTGAAAGTTTTGTCCGTCAACTGCTTGTTGGTCAGTCTTTCACAAGAAAATACTATGGTTATTCATCCGATGTCCTTTGGGAGCCTGACGTTTTTGGCTATTCTGCTGCATTGCCTCAGATTTTAAAAGGATGCGGTATAAACTATTTCTGCACCACGAAATTATCATGGAACGATACAAACCGCTTCCCTTACGACACATTCATCTGGGAAGGAATCGACGGATCATCTGTTCTTGCGCACTTTAATACAATTCCTGCGAACCCGACACCTGAAACACTCATTTCGATGTGGAATGATGTTCAGCATAAAGATGTTCAGGAAATGCGTCTGGCCGCACTTGGGCATGGGGATGGCGGAGGAGGACCCACATACGAATTATCCGAATATGCTAAACGAGTTCGAGATCTTGAAGGTTGCCCGAAAGGTGAAATGACAACAGTTTCAAAATTCATGCACAAACTTGAGGAAACATCAACGGATCTTCCAAAGTGGTTTGGTGAGCTTTATCTTGAACTCCACAGAGGCACACTCACATCTGTTGCCGAAGTTAAAAAAGGAAACAGAAAACTTGAATTTGCCATGAGAGCTGCTGAATTTGTTGCAACACTCGCTTTCCTCAGAGGAAAACAGTATCCAACCGAACAATTTGATAAGCTTTGGAAACATCTCCTGATGCATCAGTTTCACGATATTCTTCCAGGCTCTTCCATTGCAAGGGTCAATGACGAAGCAATAGCAGCATTTAAAGAAGGCATATCCGCAGCACAAATACTGACATCCGAAAAGGCACTCGAGATTTCCGATATCAATGAAAAAGAAATAACTGTTTTCAACGATTTAAGCTGGAATAGAAAATCGTTTGTTCTCGAAAATACAGATAAAGCTCCGAAAGGGCTTAAAGCACAGGCTTATACTGATCTTGAAGGAATTAAAAAGGTCTATGTCTCAGGTGCGGATATCCCTGCGCTTGGATCATCAGTATATACCCTTGATAATATAAACAATTCAGGAAAGAGTCCATTCAGAGTAAACTCATCACTTTCAAAAGTTGTTACTCCGTATGCTGAGATCAAATTTGATAAAATAGGCAGAATATCTAGTTTTATCGATAAATCAACCGGTCGAGAACTTGTAAAGGATGGCGGAGCTCTCAACTCGATCTGGCTTGGAGAAGACCTTCCGAATTATTGGGATAACTGGGATATTAATCCGGATCAGTATCTTAAAATGCAGCTTCAGTCGAACCTTGTTTCACGTGAGCTTATCGATCAGGGAGAACTTCAGCTACGTATAAGAAGCGTTTGGAAAATAGGGGAAGCGTCCCTCTTCACTCAGGATATGGTTCTTTATTCTGACAGCAAAAAGGTTGATTTTGAAACAAAAGTTGACTGGAAAGAAAAGCACAAACTACTCAAAGCTGGATTTGAGCTTAACGTTTTCTCCGGAACAGCAAGACATGAAATACAGTATGGCTATGCGGAACGTCCAACTCATAGAAATCTTTCTCAGGATAGAGCCCGTTTTGAAGTATGCAACCATAAATGGACAGATATTTCTGAAATGGAATTCGGAGCAGCAATATTGAACGACTGCAAATACGGTATTTCGGTACTTGGCAGCGATGTGCGTCCTACACTTTTAAAGAGTAGCACACATCCTGATCCTCGCGGAGATAACGGTGTACACACTTTCACATATTCTCTGTTGCCTCACGACGCTTTTTCTGTTGAAAGTGTCGTAAGACCTGCCTACGAACTTAACGTTAATGTCACAACAGTCGGAGGCCGTTGCGATTTATCTGAATCACTCATAAAATTTGATTCATCAAATATAATTGTTGAGGCTGTAAAGAAAGCCGAAAACCGCAATGCGATAGTATTCAGATTTTATGACGCACTCGGAACAGGTAAGACCGTAAAAGCATGTGTCGGAATAAATGATGTTAAACGTATTGTTGAAACAAATATGCTTGAAGAGGAAAAATCAGTAATATCCACCAATTCAGAATTCGAGATATATGTTAAGCCCTTTGAAATTAAGACCGTCTGCGTAGAATTATAGGGAGGTGTCTTTTTGCGTAAAGTAGTAATCACCACTGATAGTTGCTGTGACCTTTCAAAAGAAATAATTGAACAGTTCGATATAAAAGTATTACCTCTTAATGTTGTTTTAGGGGATAATGATTATCTGGACGGTGAGGATATTTTTCCTAAAGATATATTCAGCTATGTCGATAAAACAGGAATATTACCTAAAACATCTGCCAGGAGCATAGGCGATTTCATCAATTTCTTCAAGCCTTTTGTAGATAACGAATATGATGTCGTTTTTGTCGGAATCGGTAATGAATTGTCTTCAACTATGCAAAACGCAGTTCTTGCAGGTAAAGAAGTCGGACATGTTTATGTTGCGGATTCAGAAAATCTTTCCACAGGCATTGCACTCAGTTTGTTGAAAGCATGTGATTTAAGAGATGAAGGAATATCTGCTGATGAAATCATTAAAAAGGTAACAGCCGAAACAAAGAACATGAATGTAAGCTTTATTATTGACAGACTTGATTATCTCTACAAAGGCGGACGCTGTTCTGCAGTTTCCGCATTCGGAGCTAATCTGCTGAAACTTCATCCATGTATTGAGGTGACCAACGGAAAACTGGGCGTTGGCAAAAAATACAGAGGAAATATGAAGGATATTCTCGTCAAATATATCAATGACAGACTGTCAGCAGAAGGTTTACAATTTGTTAAAAAACGTGTTTTTGTCACCCATACATGTATTGAACATCCTGAGTATGTTCAGGCATGTGTTGAGGCAACAAAAGCTACCGGGATTTTTGATACTGTCTACGAAACATATGCAGGGTCCACAATTGCATCTCACTGTGGCCCCAATACACTCGGTATACTTTTTGAAACAGTCTAATATATATTGTTCCAAGCCGCTTGATTTCGAGCGGCTTGGATTCTTAGTTGTATTTAAAACTATCAGCTCAAATTATCAAAATACTTGACATTTCCGTTAAAATAGGTTATAATATCATTTGGTTGTATATAAATTTATAAAAGGATATATTTCTGTGATGAAAACGAAGATATACATCAAAATGCTTTTTCCGCTAAGTTTTTTCGGACTCATTTTTCGTATTCTCGAAATATTGTATGCGATTGAACCTTCAAGCGGTTTTTATTACCTTGACAGTTTTATCCCTCTGCTGTGCAACATTTATATTTTTCTTGTTATTGCTTTTTTTATTTCAGGAATCTTTCTTACTAAAACAGAGTCAAAATCTATAAGAAAACGTCTCTCTGCTATTAATATTGCAGATAAAGTTATAATGATTGCTTCTGCGGTATTTATTCTCGGAAGTGCTCTTCATGATTTGCTTGTAGAATATCAGATCAACTTTTCTTATGACACTATAAAAGATTTATTCACAGATTCAAAAATCTATATCTTAATACTTGCTGCTCTTTCCTGTGTATTTATTGTTTTTTTCGCATCAGATCCTAAAAGATATTCTTCAAGCTCTTTCATGTCTATTCTTTCATTGTCGCTTACTTTTTATTATGTTTTACGCCTTTTTACAAGATTTCTTGACATGAACGAAATTCTTTCTAAGGCATACAGCACACATACGATACTCCTCATAGGTTTTATTGTTTTGTCCTTTCTGAATTTCTCTAAAATACTAGCAGGTCTTCGTTCAAAAAAATACTTTGTTGCATTTGGACTTTCCACCGTATTTCTTGCAATATTGCACCTTGCAGAGTTTGTGATGTATTTCTTTCCCGGGAATCCTTATAATATTCCTGTTGACAGTATATTTGCATATATCGCCGATTTTCTTGCGTCAGCGGTAATTTTAAGATTTATTCTTATTGTATCAAAAAAACAAGATAAATCAGAGAAGAATGCCATAAATCAGAATAACGGATCTATTCCTTTGGATCTTATATCTAGCGCAAAGAATTCAGATAATAGTTCTTTGAATGCAGAGAAACTCGATCAAATCCCTTCTCAGAGCGCTAACTCAGATATCAATCAGTGATTGACTGCTCAAAACTCCGGATTGATTACTCAATTATGATTTATCAGAAAAATGTCATAATATTCTTTGCGGAAAATACTTGAAATTTTCTTCGGTGTATAGTATAATTAAAATATATTATTTTAGCGGAGGTTTACCACTTTGTTAACAAGATTTTTTACTGCACTTACGATTTTCCTTGATGCCGTTGACGATGTCGTAACAGGCGCTGCTTCCGATACTGCAGAAGCAGTTGCAGCTCAACCCACAGCAAATATATGGACAACACTTTTAAGCTTTATTCCGTTTGTTCTTGTAATAGTTGCTTTTTATTTCTTTCTCATAAGACCTCAACGTAAACAGGAAAAAGAAACTCAAAAAATGCGTAACAGTATAGGAATAGGTGATCAGATCACCACAATAGGCGGAATTACAGGTATTGTCCGTCAGATAAAAGATGATGACACCTACATAATCGAAACTGGCGCTGATAAAAACCGCATATCAATAAAAAAATGGGCGATACAGTCCAAAGACACAATTTCAGATTCCTGATATTCTTTAAAGTATTTCAATAATATTCAATTTATGAAGGAGATATAAAATGAAACAGATTAAAACTCTTGTTAAAAAAACTCTTAAAAAGTCTGCATGCAAGGGCGGATGTGGCGAATGCCAGACATCATGTCAGAGCGCCTGCAAAACCTCTTGTACTGTCGCCAACCAGAAATGTGAAAACGAAGCTCGTAAATAAATGCTTCATCTTTTTTCAAAAAACGGCATAAATATCGTTTTGGACGTTGAAAGCGGTTCGGTTCATATTTTTGAACCAACCGCTTATGAACTCTGCAGACTAATCAATGAAGCGTTTGATGGCGACAACGAAAAGTTGATAAGTACACCTGAGTCCATTTTTGATATGCAGTCATGCCCTAAGAAGATTAAAGACGATCTGATTTCATTATTCTGTTTTGACCCCGATGAAATCGAAGAAGCATTTTCTGAAATCAAAGCTCTTTACAAAGAAGAACTGCTGTTTACAAAACGTGATTACGCAATCAATCTTCCTGATGATTATCCTATAAAAGCGCTTTGTCTGCACATTTCACATGACTGTAATCTCAGATGTAAGTATTGTTTTGCTGAAGGCGGAGATTTCGGACATGGAAGAAAAAATATGCCTTTTGAAGTAGCAAAAAAGGCGATTGATTTTGTTATTAATCGTTCCGGAAATAGGCATAATCTTGAAATAGATTTTTTTGGCGGAGAGCCGCTCATAAATTTTGATGTAGTCAAAAAAACCGTTGCATATGCTCGATCTCTCGAAAAACAATATAATAAGAATTTCAGATTTACAATAACTACAAACGGTATTCTTCTTAATGATGAAATATCCGATTATATAAATCGTGAAATGTCCAATGTCGTTTTATCTCTTGACGGAAGAAAATCTGTAAACGATCAAGTCAGATATGATGTTGCAGGTAACGGCTCTTACGACAGAATCGTACCTAAATTCAAAAAACTCGTATCTGAAAGAGACGGAAAAGATTATTATGTTAGAGGAACTTTTACTCCTCTCAACCTAGATTTTTCTTCTGATGTCGAACATATTCATTCCCTTGGATTTGATCAGATTTCCGTCGAACCCGTTGTGCTTGACAGTAATGATCCTCTGGCCATCAAGGAGGAGCATCTTGACCGCATTTTTAAAGAATATGATTCACTTACAGATAAAATGGAAGCTCATCGAAATAACGGTGACGGTTTTAATTTTTTCCATTTTATGATAGATCTCGAACAGGGACCATGCGTTATCAAACGTGTAAAAGGTTGCGGTTGCGGAACAGAATATGTCGCAATTACTCCAGATGGCGATATTTTCCCCTGTCATCGCTTTGCGGGAATGGACGATTTTAAACTGGGTAATGTTCTTGAAAGCTTTGAAACAAAAAAAGAACTTGTCGATTACTTCAAAAAATCAACCGTCTTGAATAAACCTGTCTGCGAAAAATGTTGGGCTAAATATTATTGTTCAGGCGGATGTGCCGCGAACAATTTCAACTGTCACGGCGATATTCTTAAACCGCATGAAATCTCCTGTGAAATGGAAAGAAAACGAATTGAATGTGCCGTTTACTTAAAGGCACTTGAAGCACTGGATGATTAATAAAATAGGTATTTCATCAGGATGTTATTATCCGAAATTAACTGAAAATATAATTAAAAACATAGCTGATGCCGGTGTTTCGGAAATGGAATTCTTTATAAATACACATTCCGAAATGCTTCCTGATTATATTAAAACAATTAGAAATATTACCGATTATTACGGAATTCATATTAACTCTGTTCACCCGTTTACATCTTTTGCAGAAACATATCTATTTTTTTCGGATTATTCCAGAAGGTTCGAAGACGGTATTTGTATATACGACAGATATTTTGAAATATGCTCTTATTTGGGTGCTAATATATTGAATTTTCATGGTTTAAAAAGCGAAAAAACTGTTATTTTTGAAAAATATTGTGAAGTTTACAGTGTTTTGTATGAAAGAGCTAAAAAAGCTGGAATCATTCTTTCTCAGGAGAATGTCCGTAAACATGTTTGTGGTGATTTAGAGTATATTAAGAGATTTTCCGACTATCTCGGCAACAATGTCTCTTTTACTTTTGATATTAAACAATCATATATGTCAGGTTATGATCCGTTACTTTTTGTAAATGCAGTTTCCGACAAAACGGTATTGATCCATTTAAACGATTTTAATGCTGACAGTCCTTGCTTGTTGCCTGGAAAAGGCATCTTTGATATAAAATCTTTATTTTCCAATATGAATTCTGCCGGTTATTCCGGGAATTATATTATTGAAGTTTATTCTGATGCTTATTCAGATGAATCTGAAATTATTGATTCGGTAAAACATTCTCAAAGTGTTTTAAAGGAGTGCTAACAATGAAATGTCCTTATTGCGGATTCGAAAACAGTAAAGTCCTAGATTCACGTCCTCTTGAAGATAAGATTCGTCGAAGACGTGAGTGCCTGAGTTGTCAGAGACGCTTTACAACATATGAGGAAGTGGAGCATGCACCGCTTATTGTTATAAAAAAGGATAAAACAAGGGAAGAATTTAATAGGGAAAAATTACTGACATCATTTCGACGGGCTTGTGTAAAAAGGGATATTCCGTATTCTGTACTCGAAAAAACTGTTGCAGATATCGAACAGGATCTGCTTTTTGAGGGAGACAGAGAAATCCCTTCATATAAGATAGGCGAGCTTGCAATGCAGAAACTTGTTGAAATTGATGATGTAGCATATGTAAGATTCGCATCTGTTTATAAAGATTTTAAAGATATCGATACATTTAAACTGGAGCTTGCAAACATTACCAAGAAAAAATAAGGTCTGCAGGTGAATATGATATGTCGGACAATACTCATAACAAGCACAGAAACAGAATGAGAGAACTGTTCCAAAAAAGCGGTTTTTCGGAAATGAGTCAGGAGCAGATTCTTGAGTTTATTCTTTTTTACGCAATTCCAAGAAAAGATACAAAACCTGTAGCTATCCGCTTGCTGGATAAATTCGGGTCTTTTTCGGGCGTTATCGATGCAGGCGAAGATGAGCTGTCTGAAGTTGAAGGAATAGGCGCAGCAACTGCATTCTATTTGAAAATGTTCCGTGAAGTATTCGGAATATATTTACTTGAAAAAAAAGATAAACAAGAAGGACGATACTCATTAAATAAAATCGGATCCGCCTTGCAGCAGTCATTTATGAATGTAAATAAAGAAATAGCTATACTTCTTTGTCTCGATTCATCATTGAATATAATTTCACAAGTTGAGCTTTCTCAAGGTTCATACGACCACATTGAATTGGATGCACGAGCAGTTATTCAGGCCGCACTTTATAATAATTCAACCCATGTTATCCTGGCCCATAATCATCCGGGTAGTACGGCTATTCCTTCGAGAGATGATATAGAATCCACACTTTCTCTTCAGAGAATTCTTAAAGAACAAGATATAATCCTACTTGATCATCTTATCTTTTCCAATAAGGATTTTATATCATTATACCAAAGTAATTTAATGAAAGAAATCTAAAGGAGTTAGCATATGTTTGAAGTTGTTTCACCATACTCTCCTTCAGGAGATCAGCCTGGTGCAATTGAAAAACTGTCTGACGGGATAAAAAAAGGTTATAAAGAACAAACGCTCCTTGGTGTTACAGGGAGCGGTAAAACATATATAATGGCAAAAGTAATTGAGAAGGTGAATAAACCAACCCTTGTTCTTGCTCATAACAAAACGCTTGCCGCACAGCTTTGCACTGAGTTCAAAGAGTTGTTTCCTCATAACGCAGTAGAATATTTTGTTTCATATTATGATTATTATCAACCTGAAGCATATGTTCCGCATACGGATACTTATATCGAAAAAGATATGAGTATTAACGATGAAATCGACAGATTGCGAAATTCAGCCACTTCATCACTTTTAGAACGTCGTGATGTTATAGTAGTATCAAGTGTTTCATGTATTTACTCTCTCGGAGATCCGGAAACTTATAAGAAAATGACTGTTTCTGTACGCTTTGGGCAAACATATGACAGAGATATGCTGATGGATGATCTAGTAAAAATAAGATATACAAGAAACGATTATGATCTTGTCAGAGGGACATTCCGAGCAAGAGGCGATGTTCTTGAGATATTTCCGTCATCAGAATTCGAAAAGCTTATCCGTATTGAATTTTTTGACAATGAGATTGACAGAATATGCCTTGTAAATCATGTAACAGGTGAAATACTTGAAACGCTGAAGCATATTTCAATATATCCTGCTATGCAGTATTTGACGGACAGTGAAAGAATGGAAAATGCGATCGCAGAAATCCATGAAGAACTTGAAGAGAGGATTGATTACTTTACTGCTCAACGAAAACTTATAGAAGCGCAGCGAATCAAAGAAAGAACTCTATATGATATTGAGTTTTTGCGTCAGCTTGGTTATTGTAAAGGTGTTGAAAATTATTCACGCGTCCTTTCTGGGAGAGCCCCTGGATCCACGCCTTATACTTTACTTGATTTCTTTCCTGACGATTATCTTACGATAATAGATGAAAGCCATGCTACAGTTCCGCAGGTTCGCGGAATGAGTGCAGGTGACAAGGCAAGAAAAAAGAATCTTATTGATTTTGGATTTCGTCTTCCGTCTGCCTATGATAACAGACCTTTGACATTTGATGAATTTAATAAAAAAATCAATCAGGTTATTTATGTTTCAGCAACGCCTGCAGAATATGAACGGAATCGTTCTTCTCAGATTGCCGAATGTATTATCAGACCGACCGGTCTTGTAGATCCAGAAATATCTGTCAGACCTACGGAAAACCAAATCGATGATCTTGTGAAAGAGATTAATGACAGAATTGAAAAAAAAGAAAGAGTCCTTGTCGTTACGCTTACAAAAAGAATGGCAGAATCTCTTTCAGATTACCTGAAAGGGATGGATATACGTGTCAGATATATGCATCATGATATAGATACATTGGAACGTGTCGAAATATTGCATGATCTGAGAATTGGCGATTTTGACGTTCTTGTTGGAATAAATCTACTCAGAGAAGGTCTCGATTTACCTGAAGTATCCTTAATTGCAATTCTGGATGCAGATAAGGAAGGATTCTTGAGAAATGAAACATCACTTATTCAGATTATTGGCAGAGCTGCCAGAAATGCCTCCGGTAAAGTTATTATGTATGCTGACAGCGTAACTGAAGCGATGGAAAAAGCTATAATTGAAACAGAACGTCGTCGCAAAATACAAACTGAATACAATAAACTTCATGGAATTATTCCCAAAACTGTTATCAAAGCTGTTTCTGACACGCTTTCAGTATCAAATGTAGTTGAAGACGTTAAAAAACTTGATAAGGAAAACGAAGAACATATTAAGAATATGTCTAAAACAGAAAAGAGCAAACTTATCAAAAAACTAACCGATGAAATGCTTGATGCAGCAAAGAAACTTGAATTTGAATATGCGGCAAAACTGAGAGATGAATTGAAAAAACTGAAAAACAGTTGACTAAATATATAAAAATGATTTCAATATTTGTAAGGTAGTATATTAATGCGAGACAGTATATTTATTAAAGGAGCAAGAGAAAATAACCTTAAAAATATAGATCTTGAAATACCGAGAGATAAATTCGTCGTCTTTACCGGTCTTTCAGGCTCAGGAAAAAGTTCACTTGCTTTTGACACCATATATGCGGAAGGGCAGAGGCGCTATGTTGAGTCTCTTTCTTCTTATGCACGTTTGTTTTTGGGACAAATGGAAAAACCCGATGTGGATTATATAGACGGTCTATCGCCGGCTATCTCGATTGATCAGAAAACTACATCTAAAAACCCACGTTCGACAGTCGGAACAATAACTGAAATACACGATTATTTGCGTCTTCTATATGCAAGAGTTGGTATTCCCCATTGTCCAGTATGCGGCAGAGAAATCAAGCAGCAACCGCTTGACAGAATTATAGAAAACATTCTATCTATGCCCGCACAAACTAAAATTCAAATTCTGGCTCCTGTTATCAGAGGAAGAAAAGGAGAATATCAGAATCTGTTTGAACAGTATAAACGAAGCGGTTATGTCAGAGTCAGGGTTGACGGCATAATATATGATTTAAATGAAAACATAGTTCTTGATAAAAATAAAAAACACAATATCGATGTTGTTATTGATCGCCTTGTTGTAAGGGATGAAGTAAGAAAACGTCTTACTGATTCGTGTGAGACTGCATCTCGTCTTTCTAACGGTTTGATAGTTGTTTCCGTTCCTGACGGAGATGAAAAAATGTATTCTCAGCGTTATTCATGTCCGGATCATGATATCGGCATTGAAGAGCTGACACCGAGAATGTTTTCATTTAATAATCCTATGGGCGCATGCAAGCATTGCTCCGGACTAGGCTTTACCATGTCTTTTGACCCAGATTTAATTATTCCGAATAAAGATCTTAGCATCCTTGACAATGCAATAAATGCAAGTGGATTCGGCAATATTGCATCAAACGGAATTGCATTGCGCATGTATACCAATATATTGAAAAAATACGGATTATCCGTTACTGATCCAATATCTAAATATACAAAAGAAGCTCTTAATGACATTCTCTACGGCGGAGAATTACACGAAGGTATCATACCTACACTTGAAAGAAGATATCATCAGACCACTAGCAGCTATGTAAAGCAGGAAATGGAATCTTTGATGCAGAATATACCTTGTCCGGAATGTCACGGAGCAAGGTTGAATCCGTTATCTCTTGCAGTTACGGTAGAAGATAAAAACATCAATGAGTTATCTGATCTGTCTGTAAAAGATGCTTATGATTTTATTGATTCTTTAAAGCTTTCAGCGCGAGATGAAACGATATCAGAGCAAATAATCAAAGAAATCAAATCACGTCTCGGCTTTTTGAAGTCTGTCGGACTTGAATACCTCACACTCTCTCGTTCTGCCGGAACTCTTTCAGGCGGAGAAGCGCAAAGAATAAGACTAGCTACCCAAATAGGCACTTCTCTGATGGGCTGCATTTATATCCTTGATGAACCTTCAATTGGTCTTCATCAGCGTGATAACGCAAAATTGCTTAAAACATTAATCGATCTTCGTGATCTCGGCAACACTCTTATTGTTGTTGAGCATGATGAAGAAACTATGCTTGCGGCTGATTATATAGTAGATATTGGACCCGGAGCAGGAATCCATGGTGGATATGTTGTAGCAAAAGGTACACCTCGCGAGATTATGGATTGCCGCGAGTCCATTACAGGGCAATATCTCTCTGGGAAAATGTCTATCCCTGTACCTCAAAAAGTACGCAAATGGGACGGCAGACGACTTTCAATTATCGGTGCAACAGAAAACAATCTGAAAAACATTAACGTCGATATTCCTCTTTCTATTTTTACGTGCGTTACCGGAGTTTCAGGGTCAGGAAAATCAAGTCTTATAAATGAAATACTGTATAAGGCTCTGTCTGTGAAGATTTACGGATCAAAGCATATACCCGGCAACTATAAAGAAATAATTGGTCTTGATCAAATCGATAAAGTCGTTAATATCGACCAAAGTCCAATAGGCAGAACCCCAAGATCAAATCCGGCTACGTATACAGGTATTTTTAACGATATACGCGAACTTTTTGCCCAAACTCCGGATGCTAAATCAAGAGGATATAAGTCCGGACGTTTCTCTTTCAATATAGACGGCGGACGTTGTGAGGCATGTCAAGGAGACGGAATAGTAAAGGTCGAAATGCATTTTCTTCCTGATATATATGTTCCTTGTGATGTTTGCAACGGACAGCGATATAACAGAGAAACCCTTGAAGTAAAATTTAAAGGTAAAAATATCCATGAAGTTCTTGAAATGACAGTTGAAGAAGGACTGAAATTCTTTGAAAATATTCCCAATATAGCAAGACGACTTAAAACACTTTATGATGTCGGGCTGGGGTATATAAAAATAGGTCAGTCTTCAACCACTCTTTCCGGCGGTGAAGCTCAGAGAGTCAAGCTTGCTACTGAGCTTTCGAAGAGATCTACAGGCAAAACAATATATATTCTCGACGAACCAACTACAGGTCTGCACACTGCTGATGTCAGCAAACTGATAGAAGTGCTTCAAAAACTTGTCGATGCCGGAAACACTGTTGTTGTAATTGAACACAATCTTGATGTAATTAAGTCTGCAGATTACATAATTGATCTCGGTCCCGAAGGGGGCGACAGGGGAGGCACTGTCGTTGTTTGCGGCACTCCCAGAGAAGTATCAAAATGTGAAAAATCATTTACAGGACAGTATTTGAAAAAATATTTTGATTAATAATAATTTAATCACTTCGAGAAAACTATTAACGAATATGAAATTTTTGTGCAGTCTTGAAATATAATAAAAAAAAGACTATAATAAAAAAGAGATAAAATCAGGAGGGGATATAGTTGGACATAACAAGACTTGAACCTGTATATAAGGATTATATATGGGGTGGAAATAAGCTCAATGAAGAATACGGTAAAAACAGTGGTCTCAGCATCACGGCAGAAAGCTGGGAACTTGCTTGCCACAAAGACGGAATGTGCAGAATAACTGATGGAGAGTATGCTGGAAAAACTCTTCTTGAAGTTTTGCAAGATCATCCCGATGCGCTCGGAGTAAAAGCAGCTCGTTTTGAATTCTTTCCAATTCTGATTAAATTGATAGATGCCTGCAATGATCTTTCTGTTCAAGTACATCCTTCCGATGATTATGCGTTAAAAAATGAAGGACAATACGGAAAAACTGAAATGTGGTATGTCGTTGACGCTGTCGAGGATGCAAAACTTGTTTATGGACTTAACAGAGAAGTATCAAAAGATGAGTTCGCTGCTCTTGCCAACGGACCGGAGCTTATGAGTGTCCTTAACTTCGTTCCTGTAAAAAAAGGGGATGTTTTTTTTATCAGTTCCGGTGTTATTCACGCTATAGGTAAAGGGCTCCTTATCTGTGAAATTCAACAAAACAGTAACCTGACTTATAGAGTTTATGATTATGACAGAGTTGATATAAACGGAAATAAACGTCCTTTGCATGTTGAAAAAGCTATAGAAGTTGCCAAACTAGCGCCTGAACCTCTCAAATCAGAAACTGCAATTACATATCTTGATTCCGAGGTTAAAGTTGAAAATCTTGCTTCTTGTGATTATTTTATTGTTGATAAAATTACATTAAACGGCAGCTATTCTTTATGTCCGGATGGCAGTTTTATTTCAATAACCGTTGTAGACGGCGAGGGTAGTGTAGGTTCATTAAAAACCCCTAAGGGAACGACCGTTTTTATCCCTGCTGATGCAGGGTCCGTTAAGATAGAAGGTAATATGACTGCTCTTGCTTCTTATGTTAATTAATAATTAATGATCTTTATAGTAGAGGGTTAAGATGACTAATGCAAAAAACACAAAAAACAGGTTTTCAAAACGATATTTCTGGTTCCTGTTTCCCATATCAATCATTTTTTATGAGTTAATACTCAAATTCTATATTTTCGGTTTTTCTTTTGATGAAGGGCTGTTGTATACACTTCTTTTCTCTGTATCGATAGGCCTTCTCATTACTGCGGTCTGCACTCTTTTTAAACCCAAAATAGGCAATGTTCTTACTATTATCGGACTTGTTTTTTTATTGCTTGTCTATGGATCACAATTTGTTTATCATCAGATATTCAATAAGTTTTATATAATATCATCAATTTCCGGTGCAGGAGAAGCAATTGCCGGTTTTACAAATTCTACCATCAAAGGTATAATAGATTCTCTTATTTTCATTATAATATTTCTTATTCCAGGCGCCGCTTATCTTTTCTTCAGAAAAAATAAACTGAAACCGAGAAAAACAAAACCTAAATCAACTTTAATTCTTATTTCTACTTCAGTATTTCTTTATTTATTTACGATAGTGCTGATTTTACTTTCTTCCGGAGGAGCACCGAGTTCAAACGATTTATATTTCCATACTTTCTCTATCGACCATTCAGTCAGAAGATTCGGACTGCTTACTTCGTCGCGTCTTGATCTGCAGCATCAGATTTTTACTTATTCGGATTCTTCAGCAGATAACGACATAGTTGAAATACCTGACATCATCACAAATCCTGTTCAGCAACAGGAACCTGAACAGAATGATATTGAAACAAATCCCGAACCAACGCAAGATCCGGTAGAAGTCCCGCCGGAAGAAGAGGTCAAGCCGGAAAAAGAATTTGT
>JAEEJJ010000205.1 GCA_016281805.1 Clostridiales bacterium | reverse complement strand
TTCTACGGAAATATTAAGTCTGTTCGGAAAAGCGATAGAGAATATAACGTTTTTAATATAAGGCAAAGACGTCTGAAGACGGTCCTTCGCTTTGTTTCTGTTGAACTGAAGGATAGGCTCCCCTCGAAGAGTATCACATTTGGCCAGCAGTTCGCTTGAAGTATATCTGCTCGTATTTTCGACCGCGATCACACCTACCCGCAAAAATATGCGTGTAAGGAAATAAACTATCACCGCAAAAGCAGCAACGATAATAAGGACCGTAACAGTTTTGCTGATACGGCTGCGGCGAAGTGTTTTGTTGATTCTTTCTATCTCGCTTGCCATAATATTCCTTTCGGGTATATGTTATCTGCCGTGTTTTAACATAATTTTTTCGGTCTCTTCACATATTTTTTCCGCTGCGTCCGTTTTTGCCAGAGAAAGGGCTGCCTTTTCCATTTTTTTCAGACGTTCACGGTCTGAGCACAGATCTTTCACAAGACTGTACAGTTTTTTCCCGTCGAGGTCTTTTTCTTCAATAAGCACCGCTGCGCCTATGTCGGAATATGTTTTAGCGTTGTAATACTGATGGTTCTCCGCAACATTCGGTGAAGGGATCAGGATCGACGCTTTTCCGAGAGCGGCGATTTCCGTAAGAGTCATTGCCCCTGAGCGGTTTATCACAATATCTGCCGCAGCCATTATAGTGGGCATGTTATAAATGTATTCCATTATATGAAGGTTGGACGCTTTTGCGGTTTCGCCGAGAGTTTCGATGACCCGCGCGTAATCGGAAGATGCGCCGTGGTAATGGATTATTTTTCCCTCTTTTGCCGAAAGGACAGCCATTTTGCAGAATGCATCGTTTATTTCTCTTGCACCCAGACTTCCGCCGCACGATAAAACGACCGGAACATTTTCATCGATTTCGAGTTCTTTTCTCGCTTCTTCCCTTGTTTTTGTAAGAAATTCGCGTTTGATCGGATTTCCTGTCAGAACACACCTGTTTTCGGGACAGTTCAGCTTGTTTTTTAAAGGAAAACTCAGAAATATTTTATCTACCCGAGACGCAAGCATTTTTGTTGTTACGCCCGCAAAAGCATTCTGTTCGTGAATAACCGTTGGTATGTGCATTTTGCTTGCCGTATACATTACCGGGGCGCTGACAAATCCACCTGTCCCGATCGCAACGTCCGGAGCAAATTCTCTGATTATTTTTCGAAGTTTAGATGATGTTGAAGCGAATGTAAAAAGAGCTTTGATATTATGTTTTGCGGCTTTCAAGGTCTTTGCCCTTGTAAAACCGTTTGCCTTTACAAACTTTATTTTATATCCCGCTCTCGGAACGAGGTCCGCCTCACGGTTGTTTTCGGTACCGATAAACAGTATTTCAGCATCAGGATGCCGGAGTTTCATTTCGTTTGCGATCGCAATAGCAGGATTGATATGTCCCGATGTGCCGCCGCACGCAACAATTATTTTCATACGAACCTGCCTTTACTTTGGAGATATATCTCTTGAAACGCCAAGAACAAGCCCCATTTCAACAAGCAAAACCATAAGCGCGGTTCCGCCGTAGCTGAAAAACGGAAGTGAAATACCCGTTGTGGGAGTTGAGTTCGTAACAACGCTTAAATTCAGGACTGTTTGAAGCGCTACTCTTGAAACGATTCCCATTGAGAGAAGCGACAGGAACAGATTATTCGATTTTATGCTAATATATATACCGCGCCAGATCAAAAGAGCGAAAAGGACTATTATAAGCACAACGCCTATAAATCCTATCTCTTCGGCGGTGATAGAAAAAATGCAGTCGTTTTGCGGCTCAGGCAAAAAGAGATATTTCTGTCTGCTTTTTCCGTATCCGAGCCCGAATAATCCGCCGGATCCGATAGTGATAAGCGATTGATACGGCTGATGTCCGTTTCCGAGAAGATCTCTTGTGGGGTCGAGCCATACAAGAACGCGCTCCATCATATAGTTTACATTTAAAACAAGAATGATCGCCCCGAGAAGACCTATAATAACAGCCGCACCGCAATACAGTCTGTTGCTGCCGCCTACAACGAGCATAATAAAACCTACTCCGAAAATGAGTATCGCACCTGAAAGATGCGTTTCAACAGCAACAAGTCCTGCCGGAACGGTAAATATAAGAAACGGAATGACAAAGCCTTTTATAAATTTTTTCATTTCGTCCCTGTTTTTTTTGATATACTGCGCTAACTCCATGATTACTGCTAGCTTTGCGAATTCGGACGGCTGAAACTGCACGGGACCGATATACAGCCAGCGTTTTTCGGAATCCTTGCTCACGATCAGAACGAGAACAAGCAACGCTACGCTCACGGCGTAAAAAAAAGGGATAAATCTTGAATAAAACTTGGGCGGGACCATCGAAGCAACGAACATTCCGACAACACCGAAAGCCGCCCATATCAGCTGGCGGCGAATAAAGAAATAACTGTCTCCTGTTTTGGCGAGCGAAGCAGCATGACCTGCGGAAAGAAGCATCATTATCCCTACAGCCAAAAGCAAAAGGATAATAAGAAGCATCGGGAAATCTACAGGTTTGAGTATCTTTTCTTTTTTCAGCGGAGTATCAGGCTCAGCGGCTCTGTTTTTTACGGAAGTCATTTTACTTTACCTTCATATAAGAAGCAGCACTGCAAGAATGCATGCAACAACGGTTATACCGGAAAACAGCAGACAGATCTTTTCTTCGCTCCATCCGGACATTTCAAAGCTGTGGTGTATCGGTGTCATTTTAAAAAGACGTTTGCCGTGCGTGATCTTGAAGTAAACGCGCTGGATAATGACCGAAAATGTTTCTATAAGATAAATTATTCCCACAAGAAGCAGGACAAGCGGCATATCAAGCGAAAACGCTATCGTTACGACCATTCCTCCGAGGAACATCGAACCGGTATCGCCCATCATGATCTTGCACGGATGCCAGTTGAAAACAAGAAAGCCTATCAGCGCACCGGTAAGGGCGAGAGAAAGGACCGTGATATCGTATGAACCACGCGCGGCGGAGATAACTACAAAAAATATTGCAACCGGTATAGTCACGCTCGTGCATAGTCCGTCAAGACCGTCGGTAATATTTACGGCATTGTTGAATCCTACCATGATTATCATAGCAAGCACATACCAGAAAATACCGAGATCGATGCTGAAACCGCCGATCGCATCAACAAAGAACGGAAAATCGAAATGTATAACGGTCGAACCGCCTGTGCGTATCGCATTGAAAATGATGAATGCGAGAGAAATAACGAACTGAAGAATTATTTTTTGAAGCTCCGAAAGCCCTGCGTTGTTTTTCTTTTTGATCTTAAGAAAATCATCGCAAAAGCCCATAAGTGCAAAAACGAACGACGTTATAAGGCATATGATTCCTGCGGAGGGAATTCCTGTTCCTTCACCGGTATAATAAGTGAAAGCAAAAACAAGATAACAGATAATAACGGCAAACATGAAAATAATGCCGCCCATTGTAGGTGTGCCCTGCTTAGATTTATGCCAGGTCGGACCCATATCCGTAATGATCTGCTGTCCGGCTTTAAGTTTTCTCAGAAACGGAATGAGGATCGGCGTAAAAATCAAAACGAGGATCAGCGACGCAAAAAATGCGATTATTGCCTGAAGAGGTATCGTCATGGCGATTTCCTTTCTTGATTAAGGCTTTATTTTTTTAAATTCTCTATAATTTCTTCGGCATGCATCCCTCTGCTTGCTTTAAAGAGGATAACATCGCCTTTGCGGACGACGCTGCGAAGGATATCTGATGCTTCGGCGGTATTTTTACATGTATATATGTCAGCAGAATCAAGTCCCGCCTTTACAGCACCCTTTTTATAGCTTTCGGCATAATCTCCGAACGCGATAAGTATATCTGCGCCGTGGATCCTTTCGCCTGTCATTTCATGCAGTTCCTCGGAATGAGAACCGAGTTCGAGCATATCTCCGAGAACCGCGATCTTTCTGCCGTTTTTTGTTCTTAAAACATTCACTGCGGCTACTACGGAGTCCGGGCTGGCGTTATAACAGTCCTCAATGACAGTCATCGAGTTCATCTCGTAGATATTCTGCCTCAAAGGAGCGTTTTTGAATTTCAGGAGGCCGTTTTTTATCTGTTCATTACTAAGACCGAGACATTGACCGACAGCAATAGCCGAAAGTGCGTTGTAAACGTTATGAACGCCTTCCGTCGGGATTTTTGCCTCGATAACACCGTTCGGAGTTTCAGCAAAAAATCTGCAGGCACCGTCCGCGCCCAGAATATCCTCTGCCCTGAATTCTGCGTTTCTGTTGCCGATACCGTAAAAGATCACGCGCTGTTTTATTGAGCCGATGTCGATTTTTGAGAGCAATTCGTCGTCGCCGTTCAGAATAAGGATTCCGTTTTCATTCATGCCGTCAAGTATTTCGAGCTTTGCCTTCATAATATTTTCCCGGCTGCCGAGAAACTCGATATGCGAAAAGCCTATATTTGATATCACGGCGATATCCGGACAGGCAATGCGTGAAAGAGCGCTTATTTCACCGAATCCGCTCATTCCCATTTCAAAAACGCACGCTGTGCTCGTTTTCGGCATATTGAGGATTGTTGCGGGGAGACCGATGGTGCTGTTTTTGTTGCCCTCTGTTTTGTATATTTCATATCCCTGAGAAAGAACTGCCGCAATAAATTCTTTTGTTGTTGTTTTGCCCACGCTGCCCGTGACTGCTACCTTGGGAATACGGATAGTATCGGCATAAATACGCGCAGCCTCCTGAAATGCCTTCAAAGAGTCTTCAACAACGATATACGGTATACGGCTTTCTGTTTTATGAGTGCATATGGCAGCAACGGCGCCTTTCTCTGCTGCGCTGTTTATATAGTTATGTCCGTCTGTTCTTTCACCTTGCAGACAGACAAAAAGGCAGCCCGGAAAAGCATCTCTTGAATCGTATGCTGCCCCGTTAAATTCTGTATCTCCGCCGTATATTTCTCCTCCGACGACAGACTGTAACTGAGAAAGTTTCATTTTATCCTCTTTCAAACCGACTGGCGGCTTCTGTTTTTTTATTCGAACGTTACCGTAATTACCGTTCCCCTGTCAACACTTGACCCCGCCGCGGGTGACTGTGAAACAGCCACGACATCAGGGTAATTTATATTGGTGCCTTTGACTGCGATATTAAGGTCTGCCGCCAAAAGCGTTTCGTTGCATTCTGCGGAGGTTTTGCCTATAAGATCGGGAACTTCGGTTTTACGATCGTATGGAGTATCGTTAGTGTAAAGAATAACCGTTCCGCCTTCAGGAATTTTACTTTTTGCAGACGGGAACTGAGCGGTAACAAGTCCCTGTCCGCCGACAATTTTTGTTGAGAACGATGAAGAGGCAAGTTCCGATACTGCATCCGAAGAATCATAACCGAGTACATCCGGAACTTCTTTCACTACACTTGTAGATCCGTCAGAATAAACAGGCTCGATATTGCGATACTTCAGGCAGTCTGCCATTATTGCTCTTCCGAGAGGCGCAGCGATCGCAGAACCGTATATCTGTGCGCCGTCCGGTTCGTCAACAATTACAAGAACGCATATCTGCGGGTCGTCTGCGGGCGCAAAGCATACGAACGACGCAATTTTTTTATTGTTTTCATAAGTACCGTTGGATACTTTCTGAGAAGTACCTGTTTTGCCCGCCATTTTGTATCCTTCAAGACGGCTTGTTCTGCTTCTTGCCACTACTTCTTCAAGCAGTTTCCAGAGAGTTTCGGCAGTTTCCTTTGAAACGATCTGTCTTACCTTTTTAGGTTCGTTTGATACGATAATGTTGCCGTCGGCATCTATTATTTCCTTTATTATATAAGGCTGAAGATACGTTCCTCCGTTCGCTATCGCACTTACGGCGGCAATGAGCTGCATACCGGTAATTTTAAATGTCTGGCCGAATGACGACGAATAAAGGTTGTAATCGGTCATGGAAGAAAGTGCGTGGTGGATTCCTGCCACCTCACCCGGAAGACCGACTCCGGTTTTTTCGCGCAGACCGAATATCGTTATATAGTTATAAAATCGTTCTATCCCTATTTTTTCGGCGATCTGGATAAAAACCGGGTTGCATGAATTTGCGAGCGCATCCTGAAAGTTTTCATACCCGTGGCCGCTTCGCTCGTGGCAGTGATATGTGATAACGCCCTTTGTTATATTGCCTGAGCAGTAAAATGTTTCGTTCAGGATAGGCAGTTTTTCTTCAAGTGCCATTGCTGAAGTAAATATTTTAAATGTTGAACCCGGGTCATACTGATCAACGACCATTTTATTCGTTCTCAGTTCAGCCATGGTTTTATTGTATTCTTTTATATATTCATCTGTCATCGCACCCGAAGGATCAAGATATTTTGACAGAGAATCAAGAATAAGACTGTCTGTTATTTTGAACGGCTCGTTAGGATCGTAATCCGGTTTTGTGGACATTCCGAGAATTTCTCCGGTTTTTACATCCATTATGCATGCGGCAACACGATTCTGAACATTTTCATTGATCCTTGTTTCCTGAATATGTTTTTCAAGAAAATACTGCATTTCAAGGTCAACGGTCAGTTTTATTGTGCAGCCGTCATGCGCGCTGATATACTGCTCATATTCAAACGGCATGGAAGTGCCGCGAGCGTTGTTTGAAGTGATGATCTTGCCGTTTGTTCCCTTAAGATAATTATCGTAAAGATATTCAACGCCTTCAAGTCCGTTATTATCGGTGCCGACAAAACCGAGGACCGTTGAAAGCAGATTACCGTGCGGATAAAATCTTTTTGGGATCTCTGTTACGGTTACAATATTATATATGCTTTTGTTTGCCTTTAGAAACTTCTGGACCTCTTCTTCTTTTTCCTTGTTTATACCTCGAATAATTTCTACGTATCGAACGTCTCTTTTAGCTTTTTCGAGAAGAGTGGCGTAATCTATTTCCAGAATTTCGGAAAGGCCGGAAGCAAGAAGCTCCCTATCTGCATCGGTCTTTATCGACGCAGGAGACATTGTAACAAGATACGCTGTTGCTGAAACCGCAAGTTCGTTGCCGTTTCTGTCAACGATCGATCCTCTTTTTGCCTGTATTGCCGTATCGCTTGTTTGCTGTGAAATAGCAAGCCTTTCATAATCATCGTGCTTTATGATCTGTAAATAGAAAAATCTGCCTATAAGCGCAATAAGGCATACAGAAAAAAAACATCCGACCGCAATAAACGATATTATATTGCTTTTTGAGGGACGTGAGGATGCGGTAG
>JAEEJJ010000204.1 GCA_016281805.1 Clostridiales bacterium | reverse complement strand
CGACGCCGGCTCTATCGGCAAGAGATACAGACGTTTTGACGAGATCGGCACGCCTTTCTGCCTCACTTACGACTTCGACTCGGAAACCGACGGCTGCGTGACCGTCCGCGACCGCGACACGATGCAGCAGGAACGCGTAAAGATCGATGAACTCAAAGAGTATATCGAGAAAAAACTGGAATTTTAAAAAACAAACAAAATAATTATTCCCCCGACATAAAAGTCGGGGGAATTTATTTCATGATTATATCTGACGGAATTACACCATTGCAAAACACAGAGGACTGCCGTTGGCGCCGCAACTCACTTACAGATCGAGCAGCTCAAAATTTCGCTGCGCTGTTTTGCAGGATATGATCGTGGTTAAAACGAAAATCGCCATTGCAAATAACATCAGCATCAGCTGCAACGGCAAGCGATCTAAGGTGTTCAGAAATTCTAATCCCGGAAGATGATGAAAAACCTCGGCGATGCAGATCACAAGCATGGAAGCGACAATAAACGCCACAAACGGCTTTCCGAACTTATACGCCGTTTTGTAGAACGGTCCGACAAAAAGGGTGTTGAACAATGCGAAAATCAGGAGCGTCCAGGCGAGAAATACCGGGTTTGAATTCATCATGGCATTGTTGACATATGGCGCTGCGTTTGCTAAAAAGACCATCCGCAGCGCAGTCAGCCCCGCCATCAGAATGAACGCTATGATCTGAATCAGGCAAATAAAGATATACCGCGCCTTCACAACGTCCTTCTTGTCTATCGGAAGCAACGCGCTATAAAGAACGTCATTCGTTTCCCGCCCGTTCTGGAAGGTCTGAAAAAGTCCAAAGCAGATAAAAAACGCGCCTAATAAAATAGGATAACCGGGGATCAATGCCATCAGTGAGAAAGCTAAAAACAGAAAGCTCAACAGATGAGCGGAGAGGCGCAGCTCTTTATTCAGCAAATTTATCATGATAATCCTCCTTTTCGTAGTGAAGCATTATTTCTTCAAGATTGCTTCCTTCACCGCGCATCCTGTGACCGGAAAGAAAGGATTCCATTGTATCTGAAGCAATGAGCTCGCCCTTCCTGATGTACGTAATGTGATCAGCGCATTTATCGAGATCCGAAGTTATATGGGTCGAAAACAAAATCGCCACGCCGCGCTCTTTAAGCGCCGAAAAGATCTCCAGCAACTCTTCGCGTGAAACAGGATCGAGACCGGAAGTGGGTTCATCTAAGATAAGCAGCTTTGCATGGTGGGAAAGAGCGATCGCCAGATTCAGTTTGACCTTCATTCCCTCAGACAGTTCACGAGGCGTTTTTTGCGGATCGATGGAGAAAATGTCCATGTATTTCAGGTACGCAGCGTCATCCCAGTTGTCGTAAAAATTGCGCGTCACCGCTATGATATCGGCAATCTTTTTCCGTGGATAGTAATCTGCCGCACCGCCGGCAAAACCGACGCGCTGTTTGATTGCCCGTTCGTTTCCCGGAAGTTCCTGACCGAAATAACGAATAGTGCCGGAATTCGGATGCGCAATGTTCAGAATGGATTTTAGTGTGGTTGTCTTGCCGGCGCCGTTGCGACCGATAAAACCCATGATGCTGCCTGCCTCTACCTTAAAGGATACGGGCCCCAGACGGAAGGCGGGATATGTTTTGATAAGATTTTCCACAACAAGGACGTGAGTCATTTGTCTCCCTCCTCAAAAATCTGCTTTGTCAATTCCGCAAACGTATTCTTGGGGGGTATGGCAATACCGCGTTTTTCATCGCCCAGCAGAATTAGTGTGTCGCCGGGTTTGATGGAAAAAACGTCACGAGCTTGTTTCGGGATTACGATTTGCCCCTTTTCTCCCACGGTGACAGTCCAGGCGTATTTTCCCTTTGGCGCATGCATAATATGATCTCCTATAGTATGATTTGTTATACAAATTATACCACATCAAATGATAAATGTCAATAAACAATAAAAAAAAACCCGACAAACGTCGGGATTTTTTATTTTATGTCGTTTACACCCTTGCTACGCCGGAAGATTTTGCGGCTTCGGCGACGGCCTTTGCGACTGCGGGAGCGACGCGCGGGTCGAAGGGCAGGGGAAGGATATATTCGGGGGAAAGTTCGTTTTCGGAAACAAGGTCCGAAAGCGCCTGAGCTGCGGCGAGCTTCATTTCTTCGTTTATATCGCTTGCGCGCACGTCAAGAGCGCCTCTGAAAATGCCGGGGAAGGCGAGAACGTTGTTTATCTGGTTGGGAAAATCCGACCGTCCCGTTCCTACTACTGCGGCGCCGGCGGCAATTGCGAGATCGGGCATGATTTCGGGCACCGGGTTTGCCATGGGGAAGAGAAGCGGATCTTTTGCCATCGATCTTACCATATCGGGATTTACGGTATTGGGAGCGGAAACGCCGATAAAGAGGTCTGCGCCCTTTATAACGTCCGCAAGAGTTCCTCTTTTATGTTCTCTGTTCGTGATCTTCGCTATTTCCTGCTGAGCGGGGTTCATCCATTCCTCGCCCTCGCATAAAGCGCCTTTTCTCGCGCATAGGGTGATGTTTTTAAGTCCTTTGGACATAAGCAGCTTCGCTATCGCGATGCCTGCCGCGCCTGCGCCGTTCATTACCGCGCGGATCTCGGAAATATCCTTTTTTACAAGTCTGAGCGCGTTGAGCACTGCCGCAAGCACAACTACAGCCGTGCCGTGCTGATCGTCGTGAAAAATGGGGATCGAGCAGCGTTCCTTGAGCTTTTTTTCTATTTCAAAGCAGCGGGGAGCCGCAATATCTTCAAGGTTTATTCCGCCGAAGCTGCCTTCAAGAAGAGCGATGGTGTTTACGATTTCGTCAACGTCCTTGCTTTTTACGCAGAGGGGGATCGCGTCAACGCCGCCGAAGGTCTTGAAAAGAACGCATTTTCCTTCCATTACCGGCATACCCGCTTCGGGGCCTATATCGCCGAGACCGAGCACCGCCGTGCCGTCCGTAACAACGGCAACAAGGTTTCCTCTGCCGGTAAGAAGATATGATTTTTCGGGGTCTTTCTGAATTTCAAGGCATGCCTGAGCAACGCCGGGGGTGTAGGCGAGCGAAAGGTCGTCTTTCGTTTTTATTGTCATTTTGGGGACTGTTTCGAGCTTGCCTTTCCACTCATAATGCTTTTTCAAAGATTCTTCTGCGTAATTCACGGTTTTATGTTTCCTTTCGGTTTATATCATTTTTTCGGGGTTTACCGCTTCGTCAAATTCGGCTGCGGTCAGAAATCCGAGGCGGAGAGCCTCTTCGCGGAGCGTTGTGCCGTTTTTGTTCGCTTCCTTTGCCACTTTCGCGGCGTTATCGTAGCCTATTTTCGGTGAAAGCGCGGTAACGAGCATAAGCGAGCGGCGGACGTTTTCTTCCATTTTTGCTTTATTTGCGGTAAGTCCCGCAAGGCAGTTTTTCGTAAACGACCGCACAGCGTCCGAAAGCAGAGTAACGGACTGCAAAAAATCATACGCGATCACGGGCATATATACGTTGAGCTGAAAATTGCCCTGAGAGGCGGCAATGCCCACGGTAACGTCGTTGCCCATGACCTGAGCGGCTACCATAGTGAGCGCTTCGCACTGCGTGGGATTTACCTTGCCGGGCATGATCGACGAGCCGGGTTCGTTTTCGGGGATCTTTATTTCGCCAATGCCGCATCTCGGTCCGGAGGCGAGCCAGCGGATGTCGTTTGCGATCTTCATAAGGTCCGCGGCGAGTGTTCTGAGAGCACCGTGGCAAAACGCTATATCGTCTTTTGACGAGAGAGCGTGAAATTTGTTTTTTGCGGAAACGAACGGGATACCCGTTATTTTTGCGATCTTTTTTACAGCCTCTTCAGCAAAGCCTTCGGGACTGTTGAGTCCTGTGCCTACCGCGGTCCCGCCGAGAGCGAGGGACAAAAGTCCGTTAAGAGATGAACATACAGATTCCCTGCACCGCTGAACCATCCCCCGCCATCCGCTTATTTCCTGCGAAAAAGCGATCGGCACCGCATCCTGCAAATGGGTGCGGCCAACGGTTATTATGCCTTCGTTCTCGCTTTCAAGCCTTAAAAATTCTCCGATCATGCCGTCAAGCGCCGGTATCAGCTTTTCCTTTACGCTTTTTACCGCCGCAATATGGAGCGCGGAGGGGAAAGTATCGTTTGAAGACTGTGACATATTCACATGGTCGTTAGGGTGAAGCAGTTTTTTGCCCGCAACGGCGTTTCCTCTGTTTGCGATGACCTCGTTTACGTTCATGTTCGTCTGAGTTCCGCTGCCTGTCTGCCATACCGAAAGCGGAAAGTTTTCGCCGAGGCTGCCGTCAAGGATCTCGTCGCAGACGCTTTCGATTATCTTTTCTTTTTCGCCGTCAAGCTTGCCGGACTCGAAATTAGTCTGAGCGCAGGCTTTTTTTATTATCACAAGCGCGTTTATAATTTCACGGGGCATTTTTTCTTCGCCTATGCGGAAATTCTGAAGGCTTCGCTGTGTCTGCGCGCCGTAAAAGCTGTCGCGCGGCACCTGCACGGGCCCCATGCTGTCATATTCTGTTCGTGTATCCATAAAAATCTCCTGGGGAGTAAATAAATCAGATCGAGCTTAATGCAGAGCGCCGATCTCAGTCTATCGTACAATGCTTCGGCAGTCCGTGCTCGGTAGGAACGGCAACATCGCCCTCTATAAGCGGGGCAAGATACGTTAAAAGCTCGTCGGTAACGTTGCAGCCGCGGGG
>JAEEJJ010000203.1 GCA_016281805.1 Clostridiales bacterium | reverse complement strand
GGCAAACAAGTGTCTGAGATTATGAGGAAAGACTTTTCTTGGGTCTACATTTGCTTCTCTGCACAGGTTTTTCATCTCTCTCCATATATTCGTTCTGCCTATTTCCCTGCCGGTTCTCGTTACAAATATACTGCCAGATTTTATCCCCTGCTCCGACATATATCGGAGCAGTTTTTTTCTCAGATCGCGCACGATAAACACAGTCCTTGTCTTTCCCTTGCATGCCACGACAGCCTCCCCTCTTTTTACCGCGTCCACAGTAATGAATTTCAGCTCGCTTATGCGCATTCCCGTGCTGCATATTGTTTGCAGGATGAGTGACAGTCATATATTGCGATGTTTTTCTGCCGGATGTTGACTTTTTTTCATTTCTGCGATATAATAATCGGAGCGCCTTTATTTCCGATGAGTTATGATGCGCGACAATAATAAAAATATATGATTTTTGAGCAGCACAATAAAACATCAGGCGGACCGGTAACATGAAAAGCATGATCGGCATTCGCAGGTATGGAAAGTCCGTATTGATTTTTGTTTGTTATGCAATCGTCTCATATGCTGGAAATTGCCGAAAATCAAGTCGCCAAATTCGAGATAAAAGACACAAATACAGTTTCGTAAATATGATTACCGTTGCGGATATTCTGTATCACTCGGGCGGCAGATAAAGGCATATCTGCCGATCAAGTTGAAAGCAGAAACATCCGAATAATCCGTAGTGACAAGTTCATGGAGCCAGTTAAATGAAAATACACAGATCAAAAAGAAATATAGACTTTTCCAAAGGTCCTGTCTGGCGAAACATAGTGGCGCAGGCATTGCCGCTTACGCTCGCGCAGTTTGTTCACCTTTTGTATAACGTTGTAGACAGGATATACATAGGGCATATGGGTGGCGACAGTCTGGAGCTGACGGGTGTCGGACTTACGTTTCCGGTGATCACGCTGATCATGGCGTTTACAGCGCTGTTTGGCAACGGAGGAGTTCCTCTGTTTTCAATGGCGCGTGGCGCAGGAAAAGATGATGAAGGACGGAGGATACAAGGCAATTCTCTTGCACTGCTGCTTTTAAGCGCCGGCGTATTGATGGTTTTCGGATATATTTTTCGACGCCCGATCCTTTTTGCGTTCGGAGCAAGTGAAGAATCATACATATACGCAGAAGAATATCTGAATATTTACCTCATCGGCACGGTTTTTGTAATGATCACCACCGGTATGAACGGTTACATTAACGCGCAGGGCTTTCCGAGAATAGGAATGATATCAGTGATCCTTGGAGCGGCAATCAATATCGTTCTCGACCCGATCTTCATCTTTCTGATGAACATGGGCGTTTCGGGAGCCGCGCTTGCAACTGTGCTCAGCCAGGCGTTATCCGCGCTTTGGGTTTTGCGCTTTCTGTTCGGAAAAGATGCAATTATTTCTTTTTCGTGGAAAGATGTTCGTATCGACCGAGGTATTGCAGGCAAAATAGCCAGACTGGGAACGTCAAATTTCATCATGCAGGGAACGACCTGTGTGGTTCAGATCGCATGCAATGCAACGCTCCAACAGCATGGAGGAGATATGTATGTAGGCATTATGACAGTTGTAAATTCTATACGCGAAGTTTTCATGCTGCCGGTCAGCGGGATCGTAGGAGGCGCTCAGCCCGTAATAAGTTACAACTATGGCGCAAAAAACTATATCAGAACAAGGCAGGGCATCAGATTCAATACGATCGTCGGCGCAGTTTACACGCTTGCCGCGTGGCTGCTCGTTCATCTTTTTCCAAAGCTGTGGATCGGGATTTTCTCAGATGATCCCGAGCTGCTGAACACCGGTACAGATATGCTCAGAATATATTTCTTCGGCTTTGTTTTTATGGCATTGCAATTTGCGGGACAAGCGGCTTTTCAGTCGCTCGGAGACGCAAAGCACGCTATTTTCTTTTCACTTCTCAGAAAGATCATTATTGTTCTTCCTCTTACCCTGCTGCTTCCGATTGTCGGGTTGGGTGTGAAGGGTGTATTTCTTGCGGAACCCATTTCAAATGTGATCGGAGGAACTGCTTGTTATCTGACAATGCGATATACGATTTTAAAACGTCTAGACAAACAGGCGGATGACGGCAAATGATAGCAAGATAATAAAGGCAGACGTATTTTCACCCGATTATAACAAAAAGCTGATTTTCCATTTTTATACATAAAAAAAGCCCCTTTCGGGGTCAGTATTATCGATTTTACTCGAACATTGTTTTCTATGATCTGAAAAATGCTCTTTTGCATAACAAATGTTGGCGTGTGAACATATGAAAAAAGGACTCCTGAATATCAGGCAGTCCTTTTATTTTGTTCCGTCAGCAAATTTCATTCGTTTTTCTGTTTTTCAATCTTTTTCCATCCGTCAAGGTTCGAACGTTCTATCGCGCCGAATACGCGCTCCCGTATGCCCTTATAATTCATGTCGATATCATGCACGACCTGTTTTATGGACTCGCGTTCCGTATTTCCGTCTGCGGGACACGGATTGACAAGCACCGGCAAGTTACAACGCTTTACAATCCTTTTTACGTCTTTTTCAGGTACGAAAATAAGCGGACGGATAACATTTATATCTTTTCTTGAAAGGTATGTAACAGGCTGGAACGTATTCAGGCGGGATTCGTGGATAAGACTGAGAAAAAACGTATCTATAACGTCATCTCTGTGGTGACCGAGGGCAACTTTGTTTGCTCCCGCTTCGATCGCCGCGTCATTCAGACTTCCGCGTCTCATTCTTGAACAAAGAGAGCATGGATTTGATTCTTTGCGTATATCAAAAATGATTTTTGATATTTCGGTCCTTTTTATTATAAGCTCGATTTTCTCATTTTTGCAGAATTCTTCGAGGGGAGAATAATCTATGCCCGTTCCCGTATCGATCACGATGCCGACAACGGAAAACTTTTTCGGATAAAACTCGGAGAGCTTTGAAAGAGCAAGCAAAAGCAGAGTAGAGTCCTTACCGCCCGAACAGCCTACAGCTATTCTGTCACCGTTTTCTATCATGCCGTATTCGTCAACTGCTTTTCTTACAAGTGAAAGGATATGCTGCATCTTATTTACCTATAATCGAAGCGTAAACTTCCTGAATAAACGCTTTTGCCATTGATGAAAAGCCTGAATCATCAGTGGAAAGATTTCCGCCGTTACATGTTATTATTACTGCAGTGTTATCGGTTGGATCAAAAAATATTTCTGCGATAGCGCCGTATGCGATTCCGCCGTGTCCGTAAAGAACTCTCCCGTCAACTATATCCTTTTTACGTGTAACACAAAGTCCTGCGCCAACATCTTTATAAAGCGAGCCTGTTGCTTCGGTTGAAAGCATATTTTCAACAGATTCTTCCGAAAGAACGGAAACTGTTCCCAAAGAGCCCTTATTAAGCAAAAGCTGAGCTATACGAGACAGTCCTGCGGTGCTGATAAAGAGATTTCCGTGTGATATACGGTAATTATCCACGTCGTCAACCGACTTCATTTCGGCAGCGAACTCATCCATTTCTTCAAGAACATAGTTTACCTCGTTGCGAAGATAGATCGTTGCTATATTTGAGCGGTTTTCAATTTCGGTTGAATAATAACCTGCATCGACAGCAAGAGGAGTAAAGATATCGGATCTCATAAATTCGTTAAACGACTCACCGGCAACGGACGAAACTATACAGCCCATCATGGCAGATCCGAAATTTGAGAAATCGTAACTGTAACCTGCTTTGTATGAATAAAAATTCTTTTTTGCATTTTCTCCCGTGAGCATATTTTTAAGAAGCTGATATTTAGTCCGTCCGTAAACGACATCGTCATATGCTCCTGAATCGGAAACACCTGCGGTATGAGTCATAAGCTGACGCAAAGTTATCTCGGAATCGCTTTTGGGATTTTTGACGGTATATCCGAGATAATCGCCTATCGGTCTGTCAAGATCAAGCTTGCCGCTCTCGCAAAGCGACATGACGCCGATCGCCGAAACGAGCTCAGAAACACCTGCCACGCGGATAATGCTGTTTGATGTATACGGAATTGCCTCAGACGTGTCTGTAGCTTTTTGCTGATCGCCGAAAACGTAGCTGTGGGTAACCTCGCCTTTTTCTATTACCGCAAGAGACATGCCTATGACATTGTATGTTTTGGCGATCTGCAAAAGAGAAGCCGGCATTTCCTCGTCAACGAGAGATATTGGTTCAAGATGCTGTGGCTCCGGTTCTGTTACGACCTCAGGAATTGTTTCAGGTTCGATCACTGTTTCGGGTTCGGTAGCCGTTGCGGTATCGGGATCGGGAATAAGAAGATCGTTATCCGTAACTATAATATTTTTATCGTCATTTTGAGGCAGACGGATTATTACTACTATAAAAACGATAAGAAAAGCAAGTACAAAAAGTCCGAAAAATCGCTTTATATTTCTGATATTCACGCATACACCCCCCGTTCGGAATAAATGGTATATCAAATATGGATCAATTGCTATGTTATGCAGAGATTATAACACAAAAGGCACGCTGTGTCAAGCGTGCCTATGCGGTAATTATATGTCAAATTTATGAGCTGATAACAAGATTTCTTATCGTTTCTGCAGAGCCTTGCCCATCGCACGGCATAGGCACAACGCGGATATTCAGAGCATTCTCAACATCGGCAATCGATATATCATCAAGAAACCTGTCGTCGCGCAGCATTGCGTTCGGAATAACGAGCACATCGCCCAAAGGCTTGTTTTTGAGCTGAGATATTATATCTGTTCCGGTTATCAGACCGGTTACGGTTATTTTTTCCCCGAAGTAATCGTTTTTTATAAAATGCAGATCGACCGAAAGTCCGGTAAGCTTTTTCCGGATTTTTTCAAAACGCTGCGGCAGAGTGGTTTTAAGTATCATGCCTGAAACAAATGAAAGCGTGCATTTTTTTTCGTTGATGTCAAAGCTGTCAACAGCAGCATCGAATTCTTCCTTAAATGACGAAAGCATTCCCACACCGTTTTCTATCTGTTCAAAGTCACCGTAATAATCGCACGGAGGAACGGGCAGCGCTGCAGTGACATAAAATTCATCAGAGCAGTAAAAAATACGCGTTCCGTATTCTTTTTCGCAAATATCTCCTATTGAGTCAACGGTTTTTATTACCTCCGCGCATTCGACCGCATTGAATGTTTCAAGCGGTTCAAGACCATCCCTGAATTTTGTCAGACCTACAGGAACGATCGAAACGGAAGAGATCGCAGGATAAAGCGATTTCAGATCGGCAAGTGATTTTTTCAGTATTTCGCCGTCGTTAAATCCCTTGCAGAGAACTATCTGACAGCGAAGATTGATTCCTGCATCGGCAAAGCGGGTAAGAAGAGGCATAATGTTTTTTGCATTCGGATTTTTCATCATTTTTACGCGAACATCGCCGTCGGTCGCATGGACGGAAACATTCAGCGGAGATACGCGAAGATCACAGATCCTGTCCGTCTCCTCGGAGGTGAGGTTTGTAAACGTAACATAGTTGCCCTGAAGAAGCGAAAGACGGAAATCGTCGTCTTTATAATACATTGTGTCACGCATGTTTTTAGGAAGCTGGTCGATAAAACAGAAAACACATTTATTTTTGCAGCTTTTATGCGTATCCATCAGAAAAGAATCAAATGTAAGCCCGAGCGCGCCTGTTTTGTTCACTGCGCTTTTCGTATATTCCTTTCCGTTGCGAATAACGCAGAACGAAAGCTTTTCGGCTGCGGTATGATACATATAATCAAGGATATCGTTGATTTTTTTCCCGTTTACGGAAACAAGGATATCCCCTGTTTTCAGCTTGCCGTAAAACGGACTGGTTTTGCTGATTTCAGTAATGTATGCCATATTATCAAACACAAAAAACGGACGGGCGAACCGTTATTTTTCAAAAATAACGATCCTCCCATCTTCATGCGGGCATAACCGGAAAGCGATTACGCGCCTTTCTTTTCTTCTTCCATCTTTATAACTTCTTTGCCGTTGTAGTAGCCGCAGTGGCTGCATACGCGGTGTGCAAGATGGTATTCGCCGCAATGCGAACATTTAACCATTCCGGGCATGTCGAGCTTCCATACGCTGGAACGTCTTTTATGCTTTCTCTGCTTGGAAATTCTTCTCTTGGGAGCAATCATGGTGTATACCCTCCTTTATAGCCGCAGATTGCTGTTAACAAAATGCGAAGTTTAATTTTCATCATAAATTATTTCGTATCCGTCACCTTCAACACCGCCGCAGTCCGGGCTGCAAAGCACCTGCATGGGAACCGCAAGAACAAGCGCGTCGCATACGGTTTTTTCAAGGTCGATACGTCCGTCGGTAAAAGTGACGGAATCGTCTTTTGAACCGTCATCGTCAAATATCGTATCGATTTCGGTTTTAAGCGAAAGCACGGCATCAGAGCCGCATCTGTCGCAAACGGAATTATATGTGCCGGTTATATGAAGTTTAATTGATACAACACCCGAAGTGTTTCTGATCTCACCGTTTGCATGCACATCCGTAAATTCCGACGCATAGTCTGACAAATCTACAGGCTCATCAACTCTTAATGAGGCGCCGGCGCTTTTGCGGACAGATGAAATATCTATAAGCACTACACCGCCTCCTTCATATTACAGTCACAGTAAAAATAATTATATCATTTTTTCGGAAAATGTCAATAGTAAATTGTTGATTTTTTTGTAAAATCAGTAAATTTCGGTTTTATGTCAAACTCAAAGATCAAATTGCACTTATTCTTACCTTGTTTTCATTCAAAACTTGACAAAAGCGCATAATTGTGGTATAATTCTAACAAATTATCGATTTTTTAATCGTCTAAAAAAAGTAAGGATGATTGTAAATGAGAAAAGACGGAAAAAGGCTGAAAAAAATTGACCCGATGTATTCGATTGTTCCGCACATAATGGACAAAAGAAGCGATGCTCTGAACTACATCACCATTGATATTCCGATCGAACCAATGGACCGTTATATACGCGCGAAGCGCGACGAAGGATTGAAAGTAAGTCATCTGTCTCTCGTGACGGCCGCATATGTAAGAACCGTAGCGGAATTTCAGCAGCTCAACAGATTTATCGTAAACAGAAAAATTTACGCAAGAAACGAGCTTGCCGTTGGAATGGTCGTACTGAAAGCAAACACCCTCGAAAACGAAACAATGTCTAAAGTTTATTTCGAAAAAGAAGACAGCCTGTTTGACGTTCAGAAAAAGATGGACGATTACATCGAAAAAAACCGACAGGAAGAGAGTGACAATAAAACAGACAGAATAATATCCACCCTCTGCGGTATGACCTTTCTTATGCGTATGGGCATAAGTTTGCTCAAATGGCTTGACAAGCACGGGCTGCTGCCGAAATCCATAATAGACGCAAGCCCGTTCCATTGCAGCATAGTTGTAACGAATCTCGGCAGTCTCAGAACAAATCATATATATCACCACATTTATGATTTCGGCACAGTCGGTCAGATCCTTGCCCTTGGCAACTTACGCGAAGTTCCGAAACGGTTCGGAAAGGAAATAACATTCGTTCGTTGTTTGCCTATCGGTGTTGTTATGGACGAACGACTTTGTTCGGGAGCATATTACGCCACCGCTTTCAAGCGTTTTTCCGACTATCTTGCACACCCCGAAAAGCTTGAAGGCGAACCGGCAGTGGTCAATTCGGATTTCTGATCTGCGGGTATCACATAACATCAGTATCATATATTATCGGAGATAATATATTATCGGAGCATGCTTTCTCAGCCTGCTCCGATTTTCAATAAATTTACGACAAATTCATTCGTCGCATTGACTTTTTTTGCTTACTGTGGTATAATTTACCGATTATCGGACGACATTGCAAATAACAGAACAGATATATTATAAAAATCACAGAACAGATATATTATAAAAATCATGAGAGGTATGCTGAAAATGGAAAAAAAGAAATACTACATCACCACAGCCATTCCGTACACATCGCAAAAACCGCATATCGGCAATTCATATGAAATCGTGTTTACCGACGCCGTAACGAGATTCAAGCGAATGCAGGGATACGATGTATTTTTCCTCACAGGCACCGATGAACACGGGCAGAAAATAGAAGACTGCGCAAAAAAAGCGGGAGTTTCGCCGAAGGAATGGGTAGACGGAATAACAGGCGACATAAAACGTGTTTATGAACTTCTCGGCATAAAATACGATAAATTTATAAGAACTACCGACGACTATCACGAAAAGGCAGTTCAGAAAATATTCAAAAAACTTTATGACCAGGGAGATATATACAAGGGTGAATATGAAGGCTGGTATTGCAAGCCCGACGAATCTTTCTGGACTGAAACGCAGCTTGTTGACGGAAAATGTCCCGAATGCGGAAGAGAAGTAGTAAAAACAAAGGAAGAGGCGTATTTTCTGCGTCTTTCAAAATATCAGAAACAGCTTGAAGAATATATAGAGTCGAACCCCGATTTTATTTATCCCGAAGGCCGCAAGAAAGAAATGCTCAACAACTTCATCAAACCGGGACTTCAGGATCTCTGCGTTTCGAGAACTTCTTTCAAATGGGGTATTCCCGTTGATTTTGACGACAAGCATGTTGTGTATGTCTGGATCGACGCTCTGTCAAACTATATCACTGCGCTCGGTTTTCTGGGCGACGACGACAGTCTGTATAAAAAATACTGGCCTGCGGACGTGCATATCATAGGTAAGGATGTTCTTCGCTTTCATACGATCTACTGGCCGATAATGCTCATGGCGCTAGGGGAACCGCTGCCTAAAAAGGTTTTCGGTCATCCCTGGCTGCTTTTCGGAACAGACAAAATGTCGAAATCAAGAGGAAACGTTATATATGCAGACGATCTTGTAAACGTTTTCGGCGCAGATGCGGTAAGGTATTATCTTCTTTCGGAAATGCCGTATACTTCAGACGGCTCGATAACATATGAATCGCTTATTGAAAAATACAACTCCGATCTTGCGAACACATTGGGCAACCTTGTATCACGAACAGTGGCAATGATAAAAAAATACTCAAACGGCGTTATAAACCGCTCCGGCGTTTGTGAAGGCGTTGATGACGAACTGAAAAATACCGTGACTTCAGCATACTCTGAAGCGGAAAAATGCCTTGAAGAATTCAGAATGAGCGACTGTATAGAAGCAATAATGAATATTGCCCGCAGATGCAACAAGTATATAGACGAAACAATGCCGTGGGCTCTCGCAAAATCTGAAGAAAAGAAAGACCGTCTGGCAGAAGTTCTCTACAATCTTGCGGAAAGCATACGCATTTGCGCCATTCTCCTTTCTCCCGTCATGCCGTCGGCATGCGACAAAATCCTTGACGCAATAGGCTCCGGATGCAGAGATTACGAAACGGTAAAATCCTTCGGACATATCGAAAACGGAACATCCGTAAACGACTGCGGAACGCTTTTTGCGCGAATAGACGCGGAGAAATTCTTCGCTTCCTTTGCCGCGCCCAAAGAGGAAGAAAAAAAGACCAAATCTCCCGCGGAGCCCGAAATGCCTCAGATAACTATCGATGATTTTATGAAAACCGAGCTTCGTGTTGCAAAAATTCTCGAATGCGAAAAAGTTGCCGGCAGCGACAAGCTTTATAAGCTGAAAGTTACGCTCGGCAGCGAGGAAAGACAGATCGTTTCGGGTATCGCAAAATGTTATAATCCTGACGAGCTTGTCGGCAAAAAAGTTGCAATCGTAAAAAATCTTGCGCCCGCAAAAATAAGAGGAGAAGAAAGCCGCGGAATGCTGCTTGCATCCTCGCATAAAGACGAAAACGGAAACGATATAATAAATGTTATTTTCCTTGACGACAAGGCTCAAATCGGGGACAGAATAAGATAACGAAAAATTATTACAGCAAACGCGACGATCATACAAAGGAGACACTTCAGATGTCACTTCACCATCTTATCGATTTCAACGACCTTACTGCAGAAGAGTGGAGAGAAATAAACACTCTTGCTGCAGACATAAAAAAAGATCCCGGAAAATATGCGGATAGATGTAAAGGCAAAATACTTGCAACGCTCTTTTACGAGCCGTCTACGAGAACGATGCTTTCGTTTCAATCGGCAATGATACGTCTCGGAGGCGAAATAATAGGATTTGACAATCCCGGCAATTCGTCTGTTTCCAAAGGTGAAAATCTAAAGGACACAATAACGATTATTTCTTCGTATGCTGATATAATCACGATGAGGCATCCGAAAGAAGGCGCCGCCCTTGCAGCTTCCTTATATTCGAGATGTCCGCTTATCAACGCGGGAGACGGCGGTCATTTCCATCCTACGCAGACATTGACGGATCTTTTTACGATCGAGCAGGTAAAAGGCACGCTTTCGGGACTCACCGTAGGTCTTTGCGGAGATCTGAAAAACGGAAGGACAGTTCACTCTCTTTTAAGAGCTTTAAACACTCTGGGCAAAAACACTTTTTACCTTATTTCCACGCCGTCGCTTTCTTTGCAGCCGAGGATAACTGAGCTTTTGAGAGAAAACGGAAACGAGGTTTTCGAAGTTACGTCTCTTGAAGAATGCATGGACCGTCTTGACATACTTTATATGACAAGGATACAGCGCGAAAGATTTGATTCTGAAGAGCATTATAAGGAACAGAGCGGCAAATTCATTCTTGATACAAGCAAGATGTCACAGGCAAAAAAAGATATGATCGTTCTGCACCCGCTGCCGCGCGTTGACGAAATTGAAGAAGAGGTCGATTACGATCAGAGATCCCTTTACTTCAAGCAGGCACAAAACGGGATCTATGTGCGTATGGCTCTGATACTTAAAATGATCGGTTCCGCACCGACAGATAAAACAGATATCCTGAAATTCAGAGATATGCCTAAGGGACATTGCTGCAAAAACAAGGTCTGCATAACGAATACGGAGCATTATCTTCCGTTTTTAACTTACGAAATGCGGGACGGCCATAAGGCATGCAAGTTCTGCGATACGGAAATCGATTAACAAGAGATAATATTCATCACCGTATTTATCGTTTATTATTTTAACGGAGACGAAATGGATAAAAGTCTTTTATACGAAAAAAAATATCTCGCTTCAGTTATCAATAAAATTGACAACATGGAGCTGCTGTTTGAAGGAACGTCTGAGAATATCCGTGAACAGATCACGGAAATGCGCAGGCGCATCTGGGATGACCAGAAACACGGAGAATTCAACGCGCACGATCTTTTTGAGCTTACACAGATAACGATGACGGAAAATGCGGAGGTAAACAGATATTATGATTTCCGCAAACGTCTTCAGCTGCTTGAAAAAATGAGGTTTTCCCCCTATTTTGCAAGACTCGATTTCAAAGAGGACGGCTCAGAAGAAGAAAGCATATACATAGGTTATCTTTCGCTTATAGACGGCGCAGAAGTGCTCGTTTGCGACTGGAGAGCCGATATCAGTTCGATGTATTATGATTCTCCTCTTGGAAAAACGTTTTACAGGACCCAATACGGAGATATAAATGTTGATCTGACTCTTCGTCGACAGTTCAAGATCAGGAATTCAGAGCTTGAATTCATGTTTGACAGCGATATAGTTATAAACGACAGCGTTTTGCAGGAAGAACTCGGCAAAACGGCAGATCTCAAGCTCAAAACGATAATAACGACCATTCAGAAAGAGCAAAACGCCATCATACGCGATCTTTCAGGCGACCTGCTGCTCGTTCAGGGCGTTGCCGGAAGCGGAAAGACTTCGATAGCTCTGCACCGTCTGGCATATCTTCTCTATAAACACAGAAACTCGTTAACATCCGACAATATTGTCATTTTTTCACCGAACGGCGTTTTTTCATCGTATATTGCCGATGTATTGCCCGAACTCGGCGAAGACAAAGTATTGCAGACGGATTTTTACGATTTTTTTGACAGACTGCTTTTCCCCGAAACAGAAGAGGATAGGCTGAAAGATAAACTTGAACAGGAAGATGATGAAGAAGACGATCTGACGGGCGCATCTGAAAAGTATATGGTAAACAGAATTCCGACCGCCGATGATCTGTTTTTCAGAAATCTTACAGAGCAAAACGAGGCAATAAGCCGCTCGCAGGAAAGATTCGATTCTGTAAAGCTGAAAGGTTCCGACGATTTTTCGGCATTTATCGAAAAGTATCTTGATGAGCGTATTGCGGAAACCGCTTTCGGCGATATTGTTTTTTTAGGCGACACGATCATGACGAAAGCCGAACTTCGCAACGCATTTTTTGAAGATTTCAAAGGCTACAGCAGCGAGGTCCGAAAAAACAAAATTCTCGGAAGACTTCTTGACCGTCTGGAAAATGAAGGCGGATACAAAGCAAAAAAACTTGCCGAATTCACATCAAAATTTAAAATACAGGCCGCTGAAGCCGCACAGCAGTTTACCGAAGACGAAATCAACGATGAAAAGCAGCGTTTCTGGAACACGAACATAACAAGGGTCACTGACGAAATAAATACCATGTTTGCCGTAGACGCCACGGAGATCTATTTTGACGCATTAAGAGAATATGCTCCGGATGAATACGAAAAAACGCTGAAAACAATGAAAACCGGGCATCTGAATTTTGAAGACATGCTTTGTCTGATCTACATAAATCTGCTTTCCGGCAAAATTTCTCAGCAGTATAAAATAAGTCAGGTAGTAGTTGATGAAGCGCAGGATTATCCGCCGATAATATACAAAATTCTCGCAAAACTTTGCCGCGGAGCTAAATTTACGGTCCTGGGCGATATTAATCAGGCTCTTACTCAACACATTTCTTCAGTAGCCGAGGTTGCAAAATATATACCGTCCAAAAACACAAGGTCCTTTGAACTGAAAAAAAGCTACCGGTCAACGGTTGAAATAAACAATTTTATCAACCGTTTCAAAGACGACGCAATAGACGCTGAATATCTTGACAGACACGGCGAAGAGCCCGAAACGATAAAAACAAAGGACGCAATATCAGCAATAGCCGACAAAATAAAAGCGCTGAATGACGCCGGCTATAAATCCAACGCGGTTATTTGCGCAAACAGTGAACGGGCAAAAATGATCCACGGAAAGCTGAAAGAAATAGGCGTTGAAACAAAATATATAAAGAGCGACTCCGTTATCACACCGGGAAAGACGCATATCCTGCCAGTTTATCTTGCAAAAGGACTTGAATTCGACGGTGTAATCATTCCGGATGAAAAAGAATTCGCCAACTCTCCGAAAGAAAAACAGCTTCTTTATGTTGCCTGTTCTCGTGCGCTGCACAGACTTACAATTATTAAAAAGGAATAAAAACTCAAAATCACTGTCTCATTTAAGCTTTTTTTGCCGATGAGACAGTTTTTTCACCCAACCTTTTTTTCGTTTTTCCACTCTTATAAAGTGAATCCCGAAAACAACCCGAAAGGAAAGGCCTATGACGAAATATTCGCTTATGGACGACGAAACGCTTGTGGAGATGTGTCTGCTCGGTAAAAGCGACGCTTTT
>JAEEJJ010000011.1 GCA_016281805.1 Clostridiales bacterium | reverse complement strand
TTCATTTGACTGCGCCCTCAGCGGTCCATTTGACAACTTGTTTCTCGTCTGCATCTCACCGCCACAGACTCTCTGTACAGGCATCATTGCCGTTATCTCCGCTTCAACGGTTTAAGGTTTTAAATTGCGGTCATTATAGCACCGCTTTTTCAAAATGTCAATAGTTAAAGCCAATTTGTAACACTTTTTTCAAGATTCGGAAGGTGTACCCTCCAAAAAGTCGTAAACATCCGTTATTTCGGCATGACCGTCAAGCGCTGAATAAACAATGATTATCTGCAAAATCGGCAGGGAATTTGACTTTATGTCGGCAACCTGGCATAAAACACAGTAATTCATACCTGCAACTACCTGCTCGCCTATGAGCGCAATCGGGGTGTATTCTTTTTCTTCATCCGCTTCTGATATCTTAGCAAACGCATCCTTTACTTCATCGGTAACAGCAGGTGCAACGTCGTATGTCCAGCCTCCCGGAACAGGGTCTGCCATGAAGTCAGGAACCTGGAAACTTGATTCTATCAGATCTGTGACGGTTGCATCGCCCTGCAAGTCGGCGTATATTATTAAATTAAAAAAATTTGCAGGAGCGCCTTTTAAGGGCGGGACAAACCTTGTAAAAATCTGATAATTCATTCCTGCAACTACCTGCTTTGCAATAAGCGCAACAGGAACGCATTCTCCGGGCGCGAAAGTCGTTTTTGCGATCGCTTTATCGAAAATAGCCTGAATATCTTCCGTTATTTCGATCGACTCCGCAAGCTGGTATCCGCCAAGGATACTTGTCTGATCAAATTTTTCGTTCGTTTCCTCAATTTCACTGCCGGTTTCCTGTTCGGGCGTTGTGGCGCCGGCATTGTCTTTTCCGTCATTTTGCTGAGTGCATGCCGCAAATGCAAAAAGCATAAAGCCGGCAATAATAAATGAGATGATTTTTTTCATGGGAAATTCTCCTTGATATTTTTTTTATTTTTCTTTTTTATCCGTCAAAAGAAATATGTCTCTTCCGTATTTTGACGGTTCGCCGAAAACCACGGCAAAACAGCTGCCTATTATCACCATTGCGTCAAGACCGAGCGAGGCGATATCCAGAGCTTCTTTAAGCGGCAAAAACAGGTCTTCTTTGCAGTTTTCGGGAGAAAGAACGAGACATATTTCATTATGCCGCGCCATAAAATCCGTAAAACAGCGGTCGCGGTCTGTGCCGTCGCCTTCCATAACGATTTTCGAGGGATCAATAAGCTCTTTTGAGCCGTGACAGAAACGGCTGATGCCTTCGTATCTTTTTTTCGGCGTTGACAGCTCGTAAAGCAGCCTTTCCCGGCGCTCTTTGCGAATATATGTATTGACAAATCGTTCTTCTGTCTTTTTATCCATAAAGCATTAATTTCGGAGCGTTGAGTCACGCGAATATTTACGTTCTGAATATCTCTTTTCTTTTTTTTCGTCGTTCCCTGTTTATGTGCCTTTCAAAATTGCCGCTTCCTATTATTTCGGCAACAACAAGCTGAATAAACGTCGGTACGGGGCACGCGTAAAAGCCGAGCTTTTTTTCGTATTCCTTTGCAAGGTCTTTCGGCAAAACCATATATCCCACTCTGAATGAAGGTGAGAGTGTTTTCGAAAAAGTGTTCATATATATCACGTTTTCGTTTTTTGTGAGCGAAAAAAGCGTTTCTTCGGGCTTTCTTGATACGGAAAACTCCGATTCAAAGTCGTCCTCAATTATTATACCGCCGTTTTTTTTCGCCCAGTGTATATATTCGTGCCGTTTTGACGCCGATGCCGTTACGCCGCTCGGAAAGCTTCTGTATGGCGAAATATGCAGCACCGTGGCTTTTGTTGATTTCAGGTAACGGCTTATTATGCCGTCTTTGCCCAGAGGAAGCATTTCAAATGTTATGCCGCAAATACCGTAAACCTGCTCGATTTTTTTGTATGACGGCGACTCGATAGCGTAAATTCTGTTTTTTCCGATTAAATCAACGGTAAACCGATAAAAGAATTCGGAACCCGAACCTATAATTATCTGTTCGGGGTCGGCTTTTATCCCGCGGCTTCTTTCAAGATATCGGCTGATCTCCGTTCTGAGTTCGGCGCATCCGGTATTCGGCGATCTTTCAAGAATGCGCTCGCCGCTGTCGTTTAGCACTTTACGTATCGTCTTTGCAAGCAGAGGAAAAGGATAACTTGATTCCGAAACATGAGGAGGATATTCCGCTTCAACCGCGGTTTCCTGTTTTTCGGCAGAAGCCATAAATCCGTCGTCCTGTCTGAAAATAACTATGTATCCGCTTCTTTCGCGCGATTCAACATATCCCTCGTCGCATAAAAGACCGTATGCGTGCTCTACCGTTACGGTGCTTACTCCCGTTTCCTGCGCCGTAAGACGTTTGGACGGCAGCTTGTCGCCGCAGCGGTATGTTCCCGCTATAATGTCGTCTTTTACCTGGTCGTAAAGCTGCAGATATGCAGGACTCTTTTTCTGCACATCGATAATGTATTTCATCTGGTTATATGAAATTCTCCCGATTTGGTTATTTTCATCTTATCATAATTATTATATACTGAATCGGTAAAAATGTCAAGAGGTGAATTTATATGGCGGAAAAAAGTCTGAAAAAACGGACAACAGTATGGCTCTGCGTAACCGCGCTGTTTATGGCGATTAACATTGTTATGAGCATGAGCATTTTCAGCATCCCCGTTCCGGGAGGACATCTTTATCTTAACGATATAATAATCTGCGTTGCATCGATCCTGCTCGATCCGTTCGGCGCGTTTATGGTGGGCGGCGTAGGCGCTTTTCTGGGCGACTTTTTCTTTTACCCGCCTCCGATGTTCGTTTCTCTTATTGTGCACGGACTTCAGGCAGTCTGCATATCGCTCATTTCGCATTACACGTTGAAAAAACATCCCGCAGTAGCATCGGGAATCGGCGTTACCGTAGGAGCAATAATCAATGTTGTGGGCTATTCTCTCGGCAGGGCGTTTTTTTACGCGAGTTCAGGAGCGGAGCCAAGCATTGCTACCGCAGTGACGAAGCTTCCGTTTCAGATTTTGCAGGCAGGGGTAGGCGCCGTTTTAGCTATGATTATCTGCTGGAAATTTGGTATAAGAAAGCTTTTCAATAAACTGATGGAAAAATAGAATAAATCCGAAATAAATAAAAAAGGAGATTGCGATTGGCAATCTCCTTTTTTGTCAAAAAAAATTCAGACACAAAAATCTGATTTAGTATTGACGAAATTAAATAAGCGTAGTATAATATAAAACCGATCGGAGGAAGAACAATGGACGAAAAAATTCTCAAGGCAATGTTTGAACCGAAACGGTTTTTACTTCTCAGGCTGATGGCTGAAAGAACATACTGCGTGAGAGCTCTTGCACTGAAAAGCTACCTTTCCGAGCCTGCAGTTTCACAGCATCTTAAGGTTTTGCGCGAAGCGGGTCTTGTTTACGGCGTAAAAAAAGGGTATTACACACACTACGGGCTTGATACTCAGGCTTTTAACGCGGTCATTGAAGAGCTTATAGAAATCCGCGATACAAAGCGCAAACCGTGCGACGGTCCGTTTTACGGATGCGCCGAATCTGAATACTTAAGGTGCAAATCATACGTTGCACCGGAAAACAGGGAGAAAAATAACTGAATTATGCTTAAGAGATTTATCAGCTACTACGGTCCGCACAAAAAAATGCTTGTGCTTGACATGCTCGCGTCGCTTCTTATTTCCGTTATCGGTATGGTATACCCGATAATGACAAACAGAATGCTCAATATGTATATCCCGGGAAAAATGTATGATAAAATAATATTCGCCGGCGCAACCGTTCTTTTTCTTTACGCGGTAAGAATGCTTCTGCGCTATTTTGTTCAGTATTACGGACATATAATAGGCGTCAGCATGCAGTCCCGCATGAGGATCGATCTTTTCAAACACCTTCAGAAACTTCCGTTTGAGTTTTACGATAACAACGAAACAGGCCGTATTATGACAAGAATAACAAGCGACCTTTTCGAAGTTGCCGAGCTTGCGCATCACGGTCCGGAAAACCTTCTCATAAGCTCGGTAATGATAGTTCTCTCTTTCTGTTATCTTTTAAGCATAGACTGGATACTGACTCTTATAATCTTTGCGTGTGTGCCTATCCTTATTATTGTTACAATGCATTACCGCAGGCTTATGAACAAGGCGTTTGAAGACAGACGAAAAAGCACCGCCACAATAAACGCCGCAGTTGAAAGCAGCGTTACGGGCATAAGGGTAACAAAGGCGTATACCAATGCAGAATGCGAAATAGAAAAGTTTGAAAAAGGCGATGACGAATTTGTCGGCGCGTCCAAAAGAGCATACAACGCAATGGCAAAATTCTTTTCGTCCACATCCTTTGTATCAGATGTTTTCAATGTTTTCATACTGATCGCAGGCGGGCTGTTCCTTTATGGAGGCCGCATATCTTTCGGCGACTATTCAACGTTTATAGTATCTGTCAACCTGTTTATCAATCCCGTAAATACGCTTATTAATTTTATGGAACAGTATCAGAACGGCGTTACGGGCTTCAAGCGTTTTCTTGAAATAATGGATGAAGAACCCGAAACAGACGCGCCCGATGCAACGGAACTGAAAGACGTAAAGGGTGAGATCGAATTCAGAAACGTAACGTATTCATACGACAGCACGAAGGAAGTGCTTCATGATATCAATCTCAAGATCGAAAAAGGCAGAAAGCTTGCTCTTGTCGGACCTTCCGGAGGCGGAAAAACAACGCTCTGCCATCTTCTTCCCAATTTCTATAAACTCGGTCCCGACAATGGTGCGATCCTTATAGACGGGCAGGATATACGCACTCTTACGCTTGATTCGGTAAGAAAAAATATCGGTATAGTTCAGCAGGACGTTTTCCTTTTTGTAGGCACTATCCGCGAAAACATTTTGTACGGCAGACCCGATGCTACCGACGATGAGGTGATAGAGGCGGCAAAACGCGCAAATATCCATGATTATGTAATGACGCTCCAAAACGGCTACGATACCGAAATAGGAGAGAGAGGCGTAAAACTTTCAGGCGGTCAGAAACAGAGGCTGAGTATCGCAAGGGTATTTCTCAAAGATCCCGCAATACTGATCCTTGACGAAGCGACAAGCGCTCTTGACAACACTACCGAAGTTCTTATTCAGCAGGCGCTTGACGAACTTTGCAAAGGCAGAACAACGCTTGTTGTCGCTCACCGTCTGTCGACGATAAGAAATGCCGACGAGATCGCTGTCGTTATGCAGGGAAGAATAACCGAAAGAGGCACTCACGAAGAGCTTATGGCGCAAAACGGCACATATAAATCGCTTTACTCTCTTCAGTTCAGAGACAACGACATATTTGAATGATATAAACAAACGTACCGTCCGGAATAAAGGAACGGTACGTTTTTTCGTAACAGCCGTCTTTTTCATATTTTTGTAATATTCCTATAGTATCATAGATATCGGGGAAACCGAAAAGGGAGGTAAATATATGAGACATATTTTAACGACTTCAAAACCCGCCAAAAAAACGCCGTCGCAGGTTTTACCGGACGGTATGATAACAGGCAACGGCGATGTTTCCGTTATCCTTGCAGGGGGAGCGGACAGAATAAGGCTGTATATAGGCAAAAACGATTTCTGGAAGGCGGACGGCAGAGTTTATACGGAACACAGGGGGGGACTGGCTCCGCTTGCGCTTGCCGAAATACTCCTTCCGCACCTTGCTTATGCAAAATATGAAGCAAGTCAGGATATGGATAACGCAAATATCACATTAAGTCTTAATGTGAAAAATCTTTTCGCAAAACTCAGGATCACCGTATGCGCAACAGAAAACACGGTAATAATCGAGCTTGAAAAATCATTTCCCGCAGTTTCGTCTTCATTCTCGTTTATTCCGCTTGATTCATGCGAAGCGATCACCGATACGGGAAACGAAAATGGCGTTCTTTATTCGGTTCGCGGCTTTGATACGCCGGAATGCAGATATCCCACATACGGCATTTGCGCCGCAAAGCAGATCTCAAGAGAGGTTTCGGACGGAAGGGAGCGTTTGGTCTGGGCAATAAGCGTGATCACAAGCAACGATTCAGCTGCATATAAACAACAGGCGCTCGAAAAGGCCGCCGTTATGCGAAAAGAGGATGTTGAAAAACTGCTTGACGACCATATGGAGTGGTGGAAAAAGTTCTGGTCAAAAAGCAGCGTTTCGCTTGATGACGAAAAACTCGAATTATACTGGTATGCAGGTATTTATGCCGTTGCCTGCTGCGCACGTAACAGTAAATTTCCTCCCGGTCTATGGGGCAATTACTCTACGGCGGACAGTATGGCGTGGTTTGGCGACTATCATCTTAATTACAACTATGAAGCTCCGTTTTACGCTGTCACATCATCAAATCATACGGAACTTCTGAACTGCTATATGGCGCCGCTCAACGATTTTCTGCCGACCGCAAAAAAATACGCTGAAGAGTTTTTCGGAATAAAAGGTGCTATTTTCCCGGTAGGGCTCGGTCCTCTCGGGCTTGAAACCGATATAAGACCCGAAACAAAGGAACACGGACATCTATTTCACGGGCAGAAAAGCAACGGCGCATACGCGGCGGTAATACCGATGATGCACTGGTACGGCACAAGAGATACCGAATTTGCAAAGCGGGAATATTATTCCTATCTTCTTTCCGTTGCAGAATTCTGGGAAAACTATCTTGTTTTTGAAAACGGAAAATATCAGATCTACAACGATGCTCTGAACGAAGTAGGATGGTACGGTTCTGCCGACAGTATGCCGCAGGGACATGACGATAAAAATCCGATCGTTTCTTTGGGACTTGTAAAAATGCTCATGAATCTGCTTATAGATATTTCAGCCGAGCTTGGCGAAAATTCCGAAAAAATACCGCAATGGAAGCATATCGCGGAAAATCTTTATGAACCCCAAACATTTGAAAGCAACGGCGAAATGCTTCTTCGCGGTCTTGACGGCAGCACCGAAATACGCGAGCTTGCTCTTGAATACGGTTATCCTGCGGGGCAGATAGGTAAATATTCTTCAAAAACGCTTTTTGACGCTGCAAAAAACACGCATAAACGTCTTTCGATATGGGAAAGCCACAACAGATTCTGTTCGTATTATCCGCTTGCCGCAAGACTTGGATTGCCGCCCGAGGAAATAATTTCACATATACATACGAACATAGAAAAATACGGGCTTCCTAACGGGATGTTTGAGTTCGGCGGAGGCGGACTTGAAGACAGCGCCGCAGTGCCTGCCACAGTGAACGAAATGCTTTTGCAGAGCTATGAAAACGTTATAAGGCTTTTCCCTTGCTGGCAAAAAAATAAAAATGCTTCATTTTGTTCTCTTCGCGCATACGGGGCGTTCCTTGTAAGCGCAAAAACGGAAAAAGGAGTTGTTTTTGCAAAGATCACAAGCGAAAAGGGCAGAGTATTGAGGATAGAAAAGCCGGGTGACGGCTATATTGCGATAAAAAGCGGAAAGAAAATACCGCTTGAAAACAATGTTACCGAAATCGAAACATCTCCCGGCGAAGTAATAACAATAACAAAAAACGATAAGTGATCAATAAAAAGGAGAAGAGAGCAAATCTCTTCTCCTTATTTAGTAATACAAATATTTTACTGGTCGTTTTTTTCTTCTTCGGGAAACAGCGCGCAGCCGCTTTTCTGAAAACGGCGTATCATTTCCCATGCCTGATGTTCGGTTATTTCGATTTTTTTGCACATACATTCAATGCAGGCATATTCCTGTGCGCCGCGGTTTACCATTTTTCTGTAAAAACCGATATCGTATCCGTCAAGTTCTTTTCCGCAGATTATGCAGGAACTCATAGATCAACAACTTTTGCAATATAAATTGCACAGTCGTGCGGTTCTACGGGTTTGCGGATATATTCTTTTTCAACGCCTTCATCTTCACCGGTGAATGCGTTTGTTAAAGCAAGACCCTTCTTTACGGATGTGGGAAGTCCGATATGTTCAAACGGGAAAAATACCGGCCATTTGTGTTCCGAGAAGTTTACGAGCATTATCGCAAGCTCTCCACCCGAAAGAATGCGGACATAAATGTTTCCGCCTTCGCCTTTTACCTGGAAAAGCGGTCTGCATTCTTCGTCCTGATCGATACGAAGAAGATACGGATTTGTAACGAGCTTCAGAGTCGTCTCGTCTATAGAGCGAACGTCACAGCCAAGCATGAGCGGAGCTCCCGCCATGCACCAGAGTGCGAATTCAAGGCGATATTCGGTGTCTGTGCAGCCTGCAGATGCAACGTTGCCCTTATTGTGCATACCAACGGTAAGCATATCTATATCGTTGAAGCATCCGGGAGCCGAATATTTGAAATTATTGACCTGACTGAGGAAAATATCGCGGAATGAAGTGAAGCTGTCGTTGATATCGCCTGTTGAACGGTACATGCCCGAGCCTGTTGAGCGGATCCAGTCGTGAACGTTGTCTGCACCCCAGTTGCACGCGGAAAGAAGAATGTCACGACCGCAGTTCTGCAACGCCATGCTTATACGGCGGTAAAGAATCGTTCCGTTTACGTCGTGAGGTCTGAAACAGTAGTCATATTTCAGAAAATCCGCGCCGTATTCGGCAAAAGTTTCGGCGTCGAGAAATTCGTGATCGAAAGATCCGGGATATCCTGCGCATGTAAGAACGCCTGCGCATGAATACATGCCGAATTTCAGACCTTTTGAGTGAACATAATCTGAAACTGCTTTCATTCCGTTCGGGAATTTGATTTTATCGGGAATTATTTTACCTGTTACGGCATCGCGTTTTCTTTCGCTCCAGCAGTCGTCGATTACAAGATATTCATAACCTGCTTTCAGCAGACCTGTGTCTGCCATCGCGTCGGCAGTCTGACGGATCATTTCGTCGTTGATGTTTTCACCGAAGGTGTTCCATGTATTGAAACCCATCGGAGGTTTTTTCGGAAACATAGCTATCCCTCCAAATTTATTACGTAAATGCGACATATGTATCGCCGTTACGGAAATTATAACAGATTAGAATCGCCATGTCAACATTATTTTCGCAAAATCAGCAAAAAATTTCCGCATACTCATTTGCGCCTAAACAGAAAGCAGGATTGACATACGCCGGACGGTATGGTATAATAAACCGTCAGTATTATTACGGGATCGGGCAGATATATGGATCTTGAAATCATTCGCAGCAAAAGAAAAACATTTGAAATTCAGATAAAAAAAGACCGCGTCATCGTTCGCGTGCCTTTTTTTGCCGCAAAAAAGGATATAGATACTTTTATTGCCCGTCATTCGGAATGGATCGACAGGCAGACTGCAAAGCTGAAAGAAGCCCGAAAAGTAAGAGAAAGTATTAACAAACTTACGGAAAAAGAAATCGCCGATCTGTATGAAAAAGCAAAAAAGGTCCTTCCCGAAAGAGCGGCGTATTACGCCCAGATAATAGGCGTGAAATACGGCAGAATCTCGATAAGAAAGCAAAAAACACGCTGGGGCAGCTGCAGCGCAAAAGGAAATCTCAGCTTTAACTGCCTTCTTATGCTTGCGCCCTGCGAGGTCGCGGACAGTGTTGTTGTTCACGAGCTTTGTCACATCAAAGAAATGAATCATTCGAGAAAATTTTATGAAGAGGTATTAAAAGTTTTTCCGTCATACAAAGAGCAGAGAAACTGGCTGAAAATAAACGGTGAAAAGCTTCTTGCAATGGCGGATCTGTAAAATCGGAGGAGTTATATATGAAAATTGCTGTCGTTACAGGCGCATCTTCGGGTATGGGACGCGAATTTGTTTTTGCAGTAGACAAAGAGTTTGAGCCTGACGAGATATGGGTAATCGCAAGAAGGGAGGAAAGACTTGTTTCTCTTTCGGATAAATGCCGCAGCAAAATTCGCCCTCTCGCATGGGATCTTTCCGAAAAAAACAGCTTTGAAAAATACAGATCGCTTCTTGAGGAGATAAAGCCTGAAATATCAGTTCTTGTAAACGCCGCCGGCTACGGTCTTTTCGGAACATTCGAACAGCTTGACCTTGAAAATCAGCTCGGAATTGCGGAGCTGAACGACAAAGCTCTCACTGCGATGTGTCTGCTTTCTTTACCGTATATGAAACAGGGCGACTCTATTATAAATCTCGGTTCAAATTCAAGCTGGCAGCCGGTTCCCTATATGGCAGTATATGCCGCAAGCAAGGCGTATGTTCTCAGCTTTTCAAGAGCTATAGGCAGAGAACTGAAAACCAGAGGGATCCATGTTATGTGCGTTTGCCCAGGCTGGATAAAAACGGAATTTATGGACCGCGCGGTCCATGACGATACCATAAAATACTACGACAGATGGTATACCGCAAAACAGGTAGTTGACAGGGCGATGAAGGATCTTAAAAAGAAAAAGAAAGTTTCGATTTTAGGCGCCCCGGTAAGAAGACAGGTCTGTCTTGTAAAACATCTGCCTGTCGATATGGTCATGGATACATGGTGCAGGCAGCAAGGAAAAAAATAATCAGAAATATCCGGCTTAACTAATATGCTAAGCCGGATATCGTTTTATAGATCGAATGTAAAACAGTGGTTTTTATTCTGCTTTGTTCCTTCCGCGGAACGTATTGTATTTATCGGGATGCCATTCGGGTTTTATATCCTTTACTGCTTCCGTTGCGGTGATAACGGCATTGTTGTTGTCAATATCTATAAGTGTGTAAAGGTCATTGCCCATACAGAGCTCTTTCATATAACTGAGCTGGCGAAGACCGTGGCGTGTTTCCACTCTCTTTATCATTTCCCTGCCGCCGCCGTCGGGAAGACTGTAGATAAGATCTACACACGCATTGTCGACAGCAAGGATGTCAAGCGAGGCAAGAATGCCTACATCGGGAGTTACAACAGGTTCCGCGCCCGCGCCTTCGCAGTCACATGAAACGGACATATTGCGCATTGTGTTTATATAGCATACATGAGGCGCAAAATAATCTATTGTGGCTTTTGTGCTTTCGCTTATCCTCTCCATAAGCTCTTCTTCCGCAATGCTCCACATATTCAGCGAGCCCTTGTGAGTATGTATCTCTTTTTTACCTATTCTTCCGTCGGCGCAGCCTATGCCGATATTTTTATTGCTGCCGCCGAATCCGCCCATCGCATGCCCCTTGAAATGAGTTAAAACGAGCAGGGAATCATAGTCTGTCATGCTTTTACCTACATGCATTTCCGTAAACCATTTGCCGCCTTTTACGGGAAGCGTTGTTACGCCCTCGCTGTCGGTAATGTCTACGGGACAGAACGTCCATCCGTTTGTTTCAAGGGTTTTGCGGTGATCTTCAGTCGTATATCTTCCGCCCTTGTAATATGTGTTTGTTTCAATGATCGTTGCATTTTCAAGACGTGAAGCAAAAAGTTCCTTTACCCACGGTCTCGGAATGATATTCGGTCCTTCGGGTTCGCCCGTGTGAAGCTTTACGGCAATTTTGCCGCAGAGCACGTGGCTTACTCTGTCGTAAATCTTTTTCAGTCCCTCTTCGGAAAGATCTCTTGTAAAGAAAACAACGGATTTTTCGCCCGTACGGTTTTCATACGGAATATATTTATTTCCGTTTTTGCCTGCAACCGGCTTTTCTGTCATAATAATACCTCCTGAAGTATGTAGTGATGTGGTTTTTTTCTTCAATCAAAAAGCGTCAGTCGATCTTAAAATCCCAGGTGAGTATATTGTCCGTAAGCCTGCACGCAATGGGATCTTTGTCGTTTACGTCGGTGCGGACCGTGCATAAAAGGATGCATCCGTCGCCGCATTTTACTGAGAGGAGAGGCGTTCCGCCGTGAATCGCGTAATCGGTGGGCTTGCCTATATAGTTGTGCCAGTGAAGGGTTTCTCCGAGAGCGCACAGCGATTTGTCGAATCTGTCTATATTGTATCTGCCGTATGCGGCGTAAGGCACGCTCTTTGAATTGTCAAACCATGAGATCGCATCTTCGTCTATGCCGTTAAAGATACTGTTTTCGGGAATGTTCATCGTAACTATTTCAGTGGCGTCTTCAACAAACCTGATCTCTTTTCCTCCGGTAAGCTCACCGCAAAGCTCTCTTTGATCGAGCATAACAACCTTGCCTCCAGCGCTTGCAAAGCGGTAAACGAGCGCGGAACGCGCAGGATCGAGTTTTTTGGCGATCACAAGCCTTGTATCTGTTTCGTTTTCGGACGGAACATCTTTTGTTATCACTGCATTGAGTTTATGCGTTTTAAGAAATGAGATCGCTCTTTCGTCGTCTTCGAGGCAGAAAGCTGACATATCTTTTTTCGGAGAAATTGCCCAGTCTTTTTCGCCGATAAAAATATCGTAGTCGTTTTGCGATACCGTTTCGCCGTTGCTTACGGCGCGCAGTTTCAGAACAGCATTCGCCGCACCGTTCGGCAGCTTTTCGGGCAAACGCAAAGTGGCGGTTTTCATGGAAGTTTCAAAATATCCGATATCGTCAAAAGAGAGTCCGGCAAAAGCTATCACGCCGTCTTTTGTTTCTATCGATACTTCCGCTTCGGGAGCAGTGATAATATCCCTGTCGCGGTCATCATTGATTATTGTAACGGGAATATCGATTTCTTTTCCCGCCATAAAATGACGTGAATAAAGCTCCGCGCACACAAGGACCGGCTGATATGCCGTTTTAAGCTTTTTTGCCGAAAGCATAGGCTGAATACGCAAAGCGTCGCAATGGTAATAAAACCATGTTTCAAAAGCAAAAAGCAATATTCCGCATACCCGCTCATGTTCAACGCGACGGAACGTTTCGGCAAGTCCTTTTACCTGAAATGCGTGACTCTTCTGAAAATATTTCGGATCGTTATGTTCATACGACCTTTTGCCTGTTGTGGTCTGAGGCGTTTGATGTGAATAAAGATATGAGCGAACGGCATGACCGTCTTCATCTCTGCAATAGCCTACAGAAAGCTCCTGCAGCAAACACGGACGTCCCGGTATCGTTTCACGCCAGCCGAAATCTCCGTTCATGAAGTGAAAGAAATCTATGTCGTACCAGCCGTAATAGAAATGCGGATCGTCTATATCTCCGTCGTCAAAACCGTATTTCTGAATTATGCGTTCATAGCGACCGTTTGCGTAAGGAAAGTTAAGATCGCGGCTTTTTGCGAGCGTCGGAGCCCTGTTGTAGCCCGAATCGCATATCAGCGGAAGATCGGGAAATACCTCTCTTGCAATTTTCAGACCGCCCTGAACACGGTACGCCTTTTCTCTTATCGTTTCATCTGTGCCTCGTGTAAGATAAAAATTCATCTCGTTGTTCATTGTTATCACAAAAAGGCACGGTCTGTTTCTGTGTCTCATATAAAGAGCCCGCAGTTCCGTTTTCCATATTTCAAAAGAACGGTCGCTCGGAATATGAACGAGCATCAGCCACGGCCATGTTCCTTCAAATGAAACAAGAAATCCTTTTTCGTCAGCGGCATTCTGCCACACGTCTGTCCATGGCGACGCGTGAGTTCTTGTTGCTATAACGTTGTTTTCAAGAGCAGATTCTATAAATCTTTCCGCAAGGGCTTTGTCATTTGGCCGAACATGCGCAGGACAGTGATTTCCGCCTCTTACCCATATCGGCCTTCCGTTAAAAACCAGCTGACTTCCGTTAAGAGTTACGGTGCGAAACCCCACTTTTTCAACGTATCTGTCCTTCACGCAGTCATTTTCGGAAATAATAAACGTCAATCTGTAAAGATTCGGTTTTCCGGGTTCCCAGAGCCTCGGACTTACCTTCGGCGTTTGCATGGTATATGTCGTTTTTTCTCCTGCTTCAAGAGAAATATCGCAGATATCGCCGCCGCAGAGATATTCTCCGGTCACGGTATGGACGATCGAATACGAAAGCCTGCCTTTACGCGCGACAGTATCGGTATTTGCCACGGTAACTTCTATCGCAGCGCCGTCGGTCTTCGGTCTGAACCAGCAATTATCGGTAAAAAGCTTGTCGCGGATTATCATTTTTACCGAGCGCCATATTCCGCCGGGATGTCCCGAATAAAATGCGTGCGGTATATCATCAAGATTAAAAGGACGGTGTTCGCAGTCTTTCGCATAGAATTCATCCGCCTGCGTATCTCTTGCAAGAGTATAGTTTTCGTCGATGCTGCCGTCGGTAATATCTTCGTCGAGATCAACGATCCTGCTTACTTTTATTGCGATCACGTTTCTGCCCGCATGAACAAAACTGCTTATGTCGACCTGCATCGGTGCAAACATGCCTATATTTTCATGAACTTTTGTTCCGTTTATATATATTTCGCTTACAAGCGCGATCCCTTCAAAATCAAGAGTGATATCCTTCTTATCTATGCCCTCCGGCAGATCGATATAATGGCGGTACCATGCGCACTGAGTTTCCTGCCAGTCAAACGTGTAATTCTGCACACGGCGCAGATTGTCTATCGCGAATGTGTCGCTCTGACCTTTGCTCAGCTTGCTGTCGCCGAAAGACTCGCCTTCAAGCCATGCAAGAAGCGGGATCCAGCATTCCGGAACATGGATAGTATGCGCTTTCGAGTCGTCATAAAGCAGTTCGGCGGCATTTTTGCCCGCCTCCTGTTCGGGAATAAAAAGCCAGTCGCCTTCAAGAGACATTTCCGCTCTGTCATCCGGCAAAAGAGGTACGGGAAAAGGACGGTAGACTGCACGGTTGCGTTTTCTTATTATTTCTTTTTCCTCTGCGGACGGAGTTATTGTCTGAAGAAAATCAGGAGCTGCCTCCGTTTCATCAAGAGCGTTGCTTTCAACGTTTCGCAGTGAAATATCCTTGTATTCGCTTTCGGTAAAGCCGCCGCCGAACGCTATCGTTCCCGAAACGAACGGAGCGTCGTCTTCGCAAAGAACTCTCGGCGATGTTTCGTCATTAATATAAACAGCAATCTTTTTTCCCGCGCAAATAACTTTTATTTTATACCATGTGCCGGGCATAACGGAAAAATCAAGCGGATTTACCGCAAGCAGCTTATCGTATCCTCCCGAACCGAGACGAGAAAGATAAAGGTGATTGTGTCCGTCACCGCGAAGACCGACCATGTAAAAATAATCGCGGCTGTATCTTCTGAAAGACGCCCAGAGCTCTGTTTTAAGTCCCTTTTCGGGGGATCTTGCAAAAAAAACAAGCTCAAAATTTTCGGCGTCAATTTCTTTATTTACCGCAAAAGCGTCTTTTGTGCGGATAATTCCGTCCGAAAACGAACAGTTTTCTTCTCGTCCGCATATTTTCCAGTTTTCTTTTTCCAAACTAATCATAAAATATATCCTTTCGCCTCGATATATATAAAACGGATATGGAGTCAGATCAAGTCTTGTTTATTATAGCATAATTTTGAAAAAAGTCAACCGCAATCAGGGGAAAAGAAATCAAACAATACTGCTTTATGCGGTGAATTATCCCGTGTCGGCAAATTTTTTATGACTTTTCCGTTCTGTTTATTGCGCGCCTTTTTATATTGTGGTATAATTCTGTAAATACAGCATATTTTCAATCTGATTTCAATTTTCATATGGTATTCTCTTTATTACGGAGGACGAAAATAATGAAAGTATTGCTTGCAGAAGATGAAAAAAGAATGAATCGTGCGCTTTGTGAAATAATGCGTCAGGAAGGGTACGATGTTACATCCGTAGATAACGGCGAAGACGCTCTTTACGAAGCGGAAAGCGGAATATACGACCTGATTGTCCTTGATGTTATGATGCCCGGGATGAACGGTTACGCGGTAGCAAAAAAAACGCGCGCCTCAGGTGTTCGCACACCCATACTTATGCTTACCGCAAAAAGTGAACTTGACGATAAAGTGGAAGGACTTGACAGCGGAGCGGACGACTATCTCACAAAACCTTTTATGACAAAAGAGCTGCTTGCCCGTCTGCGTGCGCTTGCCAGACGAAACCTGCCTACAAACGACGGCAGTCTTTCATACGGGGATATTACGCTTGACCTGAAAAATGCCGTACTCAGGTGCGACAACGGACAGAGCGTTAGGCTCGGAGAAAAAGAACTACGCATTCTTGAATATCTTATTGCCAACAGCGACAGAATTCTAAACAGGGAGCAGATAGCCCTGAAAATATGGGGTTATGAAAGCGATTCGGAATATAACAATGTAGAGGTATACATGTCCTTTGCCAGAAAAAAACTCGCTTTTGTGGAATCCCGATGCGAAATAAAAGCGGTCCGCGGAATAGGATATGAGCTGAGGTGTCGCGATGTTCGGTAAAACAAAAGTTAAGATCGTTTTTACGGTGGTTTTATCACTGCTTGCTCTGATGATAGTAACGCTGAGCACGATCTACCTTTCAAGCAGGGCGGCAATGCGGAACGAAAACGATGAAATGCTCATGACCTATATCGCGCTTTACGATCCTGAAAATCAACGGGAAGATTTTGATTTTGAAAGGGAAGATCCGCCTCCTTTGGAGCATGACAACATGTTTTCGGAATTTCCCGGTATGATGCAGGGAAAGGGTCATATGAGAAACGAACCGGGATTCCGGCTTTCCACCTTTTATTCCGTGGCTTATTCCGGATCGGGTGAAATAATCGCGATAAATAACGGTGACAACGGTCTTCAAAGTGAAGACACGCTTCTTGAGATCGCATCTGCGGCGCTTGATAGCAAAAAAGAAACAGGCACATACGGGAATATATATTACCGTGTTGCAGAAAAAGACGGCTATACTCTTGTTGCAATGATAGACGGCACGATAGGCGACAAGAATCTTGAGCTTTTATTCAAACAGATGCTTATGATCGGCTCGGCAGCCGTTGCCGTTTTACTGGCGATATCCGTGATCGTCGCAAGAAGCATAGTCCGTCCTCTTGAAGAAAACGACATTCGTCAAAAACGGTTCGTTTCAGATGCTGGCCACGAGCTCAAAACGCCCGTCGCTGTGATTTCAGCAAACAGCGAGCTGTTAAGAAGAGAGATCGGAGAGAGCGAATGGCTCGACAATATAGATTATGAAAACTCAAGAATGAGCGAACTTATAAAACAGCTCCTTATGCTTTCAAAAGCCGAAAACGAAAAAATACCGAAAGAAACGCTTGATTTTTCAAAGCTTGTAAATGGCGAAGTGCTGCCGTTTGAAAGCCTTGCTTTCGAAAAAGGAAAAACGATAATCAGCGAAGCGGAAAACGGTATCTTTGTCGAAGGCAGTCAGAATCAGCTGCGTCAGCTTGTATCTGTGCTTCTTGACAATGCTTTATCTCACGGAACCGGCACCGAAATATATCTTTCACTTAAAAGCGAACGCCATTTCGCATGTCTTTCGGTCACAAACGAGTCAGATCCGCTTGACGACGAACAGCTTGCGCATATTTTTGACAGGTTTTACAGGACCGATGAATCAAGGGAAAGTGAAGGCTCTCATTACGGTCTCGGTCTTTCAATAGCGCATGCCGTTGCCTCCGCGCACGGCGGCCAGATACGCGCGGACTACAAAAACGGCAGAGCGGTATTCACGGTTCTGATCCCGAAAAAATAAAATTTAAAATCATTCAATCTTTTTTCAATTTACGTGTTATATAATGTCTCTGCAAATGAAAAACGTGACAGCATATCAAAACGGCGGTTTTGTAAAAACCGCAGGGAAATGAGGGAAATATATCAATGAGAAGAATAACGGCTTTGCTTCTGGCAATATTTATTGCGGTATCTTTTGCAGCCTGCACGGCAAAAACAGATACGGATACACAAAAAACAGAGAACGAAACCGAATCAGCTGCTCAAACAGCCGAAGCGGTCACTGATACGGATATTTCCGCCAAAGAAACTACATCGGCTTTCTCTTTGACCTCAGCCGACGGAACATTTGAAAATTCCGGCAATGTTTATACTCTCACGACTGCCGGAACATACACATTGGAAGGATTTCTTGAAGGACAGATCGTTGTTGACGCGGGCGATGACGACGAAGTGGTCATTGAGCTTTCCGGCGCAACGATAAGCTGCGGTACCGATTCTCCCATAAAGGTCCTCAATGCAGATAAAGTTGAGATCTCCGCAAAAAAGAATACGGAAAATGTTATTAATGATACACGATCCTCTTCTTTAACGGACGACACGCTCGGTAAGGGCGCGATCTACGCAAAATGCGATCTCAAAATGAAGGGCAAGGGAACGCTTGTTGTTAATTCCGCATACAACAACGGTATACACACAACAAAAGATCTTGAGATACAAAATCTCTCACTTAAAGTTACCGCTCCGTCCACAGCGCTTAAAGGCGATGATTCAGTCACCGTCACAAGCGGTGAAGTTGTAGCGATATCAACGGGCGGCGACGGAATAAAAACGGAAAACACGGATGTCAGCAAAAACGGCGTTACAAGAGGAGATATAATCGTTTTCGGCGGATCTGTTACCGTATACGCTGCCGGAGACGCTTTTCAGGCAGCTCACAGCTTCGAAATGAGCGCAGGCGAAAGCGAACCTGCAGTAACCGTATATACCGGCTCATACAGCGGATATACATCATCCGATGCGGCAACAACTTCATACAAAGGCGTGAAGGTCCAGAACGAAATAAACATCCTTGCGGGAAGCATTACACTTCAGACTTATGACGACGGACTGCACGCGGATTACGGAACGGCTTTCGATGACGGACAGAGCGGACTCGGAACGATCAATATTTCCGGCGGCACTGTAACGATGAATGTGTACGCTCCCGAAAACAAAACTGCGGGCGGAAGAATGGGTCCCGGCGGCTGGGGCGGACAGCAGACTGTCATCGGCGCAGACGGTATTCATGCCGACGGCTCTCTGAATATTTCAGGCGGCGAAATAAACATAGACAGCGCATATGAAGGTCTTGAAGCAAATATAATCAATGTTTCGGGAGGCAAAACGTATGTTGCGGCAAACGACGACGGAGTAAACGCCTGCAAAGGCGACAGCGCACCTCAGATCAACGTTACCGGAGGCTACCTTGACGTGACTGTTTCCCCGAACGGAGATACGGACGGAATAGACAGCAACGGCACTTATGATCAGACCGGCGGCGTTGTGATAACGAGAGGTCCGGGCAGCGATATGGCTGCCGCAATAGATGCCGACGGTTCGGTAAATATCACTTCGGGAACGCTGATAGTTCTCGGCTACGGCCGCGTAAGCACGGGAGGAAACGTAAAGCAGATTTCGCTTTCCCTTCACTCTTCCGGAAGTCATACCGTAACAGTCGACGGAACGAAATATACATTCACGAATTCAAACGGCTACTCTTCCACTTCATGTTACAGCGATGTTTCGGTGTCTTCCTGATTGAAAACGAAAGGTGAAATGATATGCGAATGCTTTTTGCATCGTCAGACAGGGATCTTCTTGAATGCTTCGGCAAACTGTTTGAGTCCGACGGATGGGAAACGGTAACGGTGTTTGACGGAACGCAGGTGATCTCATCACTGTCGAAAGAAAAATATGATATCGTCATTCTTGACAGAAATATCCCCCGTATCGAGTATAAGGAAGTATTGACGCGAATAAAGAAAAAAAATATTCCCGTTATCGTTCTGATATACGAATCGGTCACGCCTAAGATCCTCAACGATGAGCTTCTTCCGTCATCATTTCTGCCGTTTCCATTCGATCCCGGAAAAATAAGGGCAGTTATAGATAATGTTATGAAAAAAGCGATGTCGGGCGATACTGTCAGGGCTGCAGACGCCGAAATAGATGTTTCGGCGTTCCGTTTGAAAAACGGTTCGGCTGTCACTGCCGAAGAAACGGATGCTTTTATCTCTGTGACAGAAAAAAAACCGCTGTTGGCAGCAGAAAAAGTATATATATCATCACTGAACGCAAAACTTGAAAGGTCGGGCGCCAAAACAAGAATAAAATATATTACGAAGAAAGGATTTGCTGCGGTGGCGGGAAATGAATAAAGCGGAAAAAAAATTCAGACGATATTCGTTGCTTACGATATTTGTTCTTCTTACCGTTCTTCTTGCCGTGATCAACGGCGTAAACTTTACCATGGCATCATCGGATGCGGATGAGATCACTCAGATGCTTGCCGAAAGACAGGGCACGTTTGAAAAGGGCGACGCCATGTCAGGCAATACGGGCTTTCAGCAGAAAGGCGCTTTCGGTATGGGACCGATGGGCCCCGATTCGCCGGAGCTCAACAAATCGCTGAGATATTTTACAGTTGCTTTTACCGGTAAAGAAAACAATGCAGAAACCGTTGCGTTCCATATTTCCGCTGTCACCGAAAGCGAAGCTGTTTCCTGGGCGGAAAGCCTTCTTGGCAAAAAAACCGGATGGACGAAATATACATACCGTTACAGAGTTTACAAACGCAACGGCGCAACATATGTTACGGTGATCGATCAGGGACGGGAGCTTTTGCCGTCATACAGAATTCTGATCATCTCCGCTGTCGGAGAAATAATTGTTCTTGCCGCAAGCTGGCTTCTTTTATTCAGTATCGGCAGAAAAATCTATTCGCCACTTGAAGAAGCAGACAGAAAACAGAAAACCTTTATTAAAAACGCAAATAAAGAATTTCGCGTTCCGCTTACCGTTATAAACGGCAATACGGAACTTGCGGAAAGAAAATACGGACCTGACGATCAGACACGCTCGACCCGCCGTCAGCTTGCCAAAATGAACGAGCTTGTTGAAAAGCTCGGGAAGATCGGAATATTCGAAGAAGACGGATTGCAGCAGGAAAAAGTGCCTGTTTCGGAATACCTCAGCGCGGCGCTTGACGACGCTGCCGAAAGATTTTCATCACAGGGGCTTGAATTACATACCGATATCGATGAAAACATCACAGTTTCGGCTGACCCAGACTCGATCAACAAAATGATCGTCGAACTTATAGATAACGCGGTAAAATTCGCTCTGCATAAAGTATCTTTCACCCTGAAAAACGAAAACGGCTATGTCGTTCTTGAAACAAGCAACGATGCGGCTCTTTCGGACGGTCCCGCGGATCAGATATTTGACCGCTTTACAACTCTTGAAAATTCCGACGGAACGGGACTTGGTCTTTCGTATGTGAAAGATGCGGTCAAGGCGCTGAAAGGGCGTATTTCGGCAAATGTTGCGAACGGAATATTTACTCTGCGCATATTTATGTGACAGCGGGGTGATATTTTGGCTATAACCGTTATGAAACGGTATGAACTGAAATATCTGCTTTCACCAGAGCAGACGGAGTATTTCAGAGAACGTCTGAAAGGTCATATGCAGGCAGACGATTACGGAAAAACGTCGATCGCATCTCTGTATTATGATACTCCGACTTTTCAGCTCATACGCACAAGCGTTGAAAAACCTCTTTTTAAAGAAAAGATCCGTCTGCGTTCTTACGGGCTCGCAACTGAATCTTCACCGGTTTTTCTTGAACTGAAGCGCAAGGCATACGGCATTGTATATAAACGCCGTGTTGAAACAACGATCCCTCTTGTTCATAAATTCTTTTCGGGTGACGGCGATATCTGCTCGCCCGGTCAGATCAACAGGGAGATTACAACATTTCGTGATTTTTATAAAGTTCTCGTTCCCGCCTGCCTTATTATTTACGACCGTGTGGCATATTTCGAACCGGGCGGAGACCTCAGGCTTACGATAGACGAAAATCCGCGATACAGAACAAGCGACCTCACTCTGACAAAATCGATGGACGGCACTTCTCTTCTTGACGAGGGCTGGACGATACTCGAGGTCAAGGTACAGGAAGCAATGCCGCTCTGGCTTGTTGATATCCTTTCAGGCGGCAACATAAGAAAAGCAAGCTTCTCTAAATACGGCGAAGCATACAGACAACAGCTTCTCGATACGCGTAAAATGTAAATATAGAAGGAGATTATAATATGTTTGATTCAATTTATTCTTCCGCGGTAGCTCCGTCGGAATTCTTTATAATGGCGGCGGTTTCCATAGTCACCGGTTTTCTGTATTCGTGGATAATGAGCTTTCGCGTCCGCTCCACAAAGCGGTTTTTCATCGTTACGGCGCTTATTCCGTTTGTAGTGGCTGCCGTAATAACATTCGTCAACGGCAATATCGGCGCAGGCGTTGCGATAGGCGGCGCTTTCAGTCTTATCCGTTTCCGCTCCGCTCAGGGCAGCGCGGACGAAATTGCGGCGATCCTTGTAGCGATGGGTTCCGGCATTGCGTTCGGTATGGGATATATAGGATACGGTATAGTCATCCTTCTTGCCCTTTCCGTCCTTTTCCTTCTTCTCAGCCTTGTTCCGCTTTTTGAGCATAAAAGTATGGCTGTAGATCAGCTTTTAAGGATCACGATCCCCGAATCGCTTGAATATACGGGAACATTTGACGATATTTTTGCGCACTATCTGAAAAAATACGAAAATGCCGGAGTAAAAACGACCGGAATGGGCAGCATGTTCCGTTTATCATACAAAGTTCAGCTGAAAAACCCCGCAGAAGAGAAAGCTTTTATAGATGAACTTCGCACAAAAAACGGCAACCTTGAGATAGCGCTTCTGCCGTATACCGAAACGCAGAATCAACTGTAAAAACAATAAAAAAGGGACGGATCAAATCCGTCCTTTTTATTTTTCATTGAAACCGTATTCATTTGCCGTAATCGGTATTTCCTTTACGGCTATATTTTCGATATGCACATATGTTCCCTTTTCTATGGCGGAAATCACGCTGTCTATATCATTCTTTTTGCCCTGAATTTCCATCTCCACAGATCCGTCGGTCATGTTGCGGACCCAGCCTGTGCAGCCGTATGTCAACGCGGCGCTGCACGCCCTGAAGCGAAATCCCACGCCCTGCACTCTGCCGTAAAACAGTATGTGCAGCCTGACGGCATCAGTCATCAACTTCAACCAGCTCTATGCGGAAATTCAGCTCTTTTCCCGCCATTTCATGGTTAGCGTCAAAAGTAACGGTTTTTTCGTCCTTTGCCGTAACTGTTACGGGGAACGGATGTCCGTGATGATCGTAAAGATATACGTGCTGTCCTGCCGATACATTTTCAGATCCGGGCATCTGATCGATCTCTACCGTGAAAACAGCATCGGGATCATATTCACCGTATGCTTCGGAGGGCATAAGATGGATGTCCGAAATCTGTCCCACTTCCATATTTGCAACGGCGGCATCAAAACCGTAGATCATCTGTCCTGCTCCGCATATGAATTCGAGAGGTTCGCCGCGATCGTATGACGAGTCAAACTGTGTGCCATCGTTAAATGTTCCTCTGTAATGCGCGCGTACTTTTTTCCCTACGTTTTTTCCTTCAAAATGAGGCATTTCACAGCCGCAGTCGCAGCCGTCGTCTCCATGGCAGTGTCCGCAGTCGCAGTCATGGTCGCCGCAGTCGCAGTCATGGTCGCCGCAGTCGCAGTCGTCATCGTGGCAGTGATGGTCATGGCATTCGCCTTCGGAATATTCAAGCTGTCCGCGGATAAATGCGTTTACAGCTTCGTCGGCGCTTCCGTCCGCGCCTGCAAAAATATCGATCCCCGCTTCTTTAAGAGCATTTTTCGCACCTTCGCCTATTCCGCCGCATATAAGCGCGGTTATTCCTTTGTCGGCAAGAAAAGAGGCGAGGGCGCTGTGTCCGCTGCCGTTTGTGTCAACGATTTCAGCACGAATGATGCTGCCGTTTTCAACGTCGTAAATTTTGAATTTTTCGCTGTGTCCGAAATGCTGAAAAACATTTCCGCTTTCATAAGGTACTGCGATTTTCATAAATGATTCTCCTGTATATTATTTAATTTGAATACTTTTTAACGGACTGTCGTCAGTCCCAATAGAACATATAATTTTCAAGCGCATCCATAAGCGCGCGTATGTTTTCAAGCGGAGTTCCGGCATACCATCCGAAAATAAGCATCAACCCGCCCGATGGCGACGAAAGAGTCGTCACTTCTTTTCTTATCAGATCGTCAATGTCTTTCGGCGTGCCGAATACCGTGATGTTCTGTCGGTCGATGTCAAGTTCAAGCGCATATTTCCCGAAAAACTTATCATGGATCCAGTCAATGCCGTTCACAAGATCCTGAATGTTCAGAATGTCAACGCCTCCGTCTATAAGATCGTCGGCAAGTGTTCTCACGTCTCCGTCGGAATGCATGTGTATCACCGCGCCCGCATCTCTTGCAGGTCTCATAAGCCGCCGGTAAGACGGCTTGATATATTTTCTGAAAAGCGACGGCGATATCATCGGCCCCGACTGCATTCCCAGATCTTCCGGAAAACTTATCATATCGTAGCCTGATCGTGAAAAAAACTCCGAAAATGCATAATTATACTCTTCGAGTTTTTTTATAAGACTTTCCAGCTCCGCGTCTTCATCCATCATTCCGCAAAGAACATTGTTGTAGCCGCACAGATCGGTGAGCCGAAGAAAGGTGTGTCCGTGAGGAAGTCCCGATACTGTGAAAAAGCCGTCGTTTTTAGATTTTTCAACTTTTTTTCTTTCTTCTTCGATATTAAACTTCGGAATTGCCGGAAACTTATAATCTTTTATTTTTGAAAAATCATCAAGCGGATGCTTCTGAATAACTCCTCTTATACCGTCTATCTCGCCTTTCCATTCAACTCCGAATTCATCGTAATATATGTGCGTTCTGTCTATATCATTATTGCTTTTCGGCACCTTGTTCCAATTCATTCTTTCCTTGCCTGCGATTATCGGATGCGCTTCAAGCAGTTCCTCAACTGCATGCGGATCGTAATGCGAAAATACCGAGTCGCTGACGGCAAAATTAACGGGAATATAGTCGGGCCGCTCAAACCGTATAACTCTGAGCATGTTTTCTCTCTGCGTCATATATCCTCCGAAAAAACAAAACTGATACAGACCGATTTAATACATTTAAATCATTTTAACATATTATCAGCGATTTTTCAACCCCGTAAAACAAATTTTTCGAACGATCGCAGAATATATCGATATCTGCTTCGATCAATCGGTCCTCTGCGTATATGCAATGATATATCTACAGGACAAAAAACATACGGCAGTAAGGCAAAAAACGGAATTATCAAGTAAAAAAACAGTTACACGTTTTTATAAAAACGGCTTTGTTCCAACGAAAACCGCATCCTCGCAAAAGCTTGACAAATGGCAGGTTGTTTGTTATAATAAAAATAATTAAACATAATCTGAACAAGAGGTCAAAAACCCATGAAAAAATGCGAGTATTGCGGACGGACTGCGCACGATTCAGATAAATTCTGCAGCGGATGCGGAGCAAATCAATTCAAAATAATATGTGCAAATTGCGGAAATGAGTATTCAGACGGACTGTTCTGCCCCAAATGCGGCGTCAAGGCAGGGCAGCAGGCGAAAATATGCCCTGACTGCAATACGGAGTATTACACAAACGCATGTCCCAATTGCGGATATACCGCAAACAGGGAGATAGTTGTAAGAGAAGTATATCAACCGGAAGAATACTCCGAACCCGTAAGGGAGCAGGTTGACTTTAGCGGAAACGTCAAAAGCAAATCGGTCGCGCTTTTGCTTTGTGTCTTATTGGGTTTGTTCGGCGCGCATAAATTTTACGAAGGCAAAATTGTTATGGGTATCGTTTACCTTTTTACATACGGACTTTTCGGAATAGGCTGGATTCTGGATATAATCGCGATTGCGCTCAAACCGTCACAGTATATTCCGTAATAAATAAAAGAATAATATTTGTCGTAATCAGGAGCAGATCATATGAAATTCGGATTAAGAAAACCGAGCCTGAAAAGATCTTTTAAGGCCCGCACTACAGGAAAACTTAAGCGTAAAATCAAAAAAATGCTGATTCCTGGCTACGGTAAAAAGGGAACAGGCTGGCTGAAAAATCCCAAAAAAGCATTATATAATAAAATATACAACAAAACATCTTTTAAACTGTTTCGCTGAATGCGCGAAATTATTAACAGAATTATAAAAGGGTGGAAAATGAAAAAGTCAAGGATCATATTGCCGCTTTTGATGTCGACAGTTTTACTTTTCACATCATGTGCTCAGATAGACGGATCAAAAAAATCAGGATTCTCAGGAACTCTTATAAAAGATACCGTGACTTCCGACATCGGGGGAGTTTTGAGAAATGATAACGATGATACGGTTCCCGAAAAAGATTTTACTTTCGATGAAGAAAGCGCAGGTGCCGATGCAGAAGCCAAGGTCGAAGAAGAAGCACGCATAAAAG
>JAEEJJ010000202.1 GCA_016281805.1 Clostridiales bacterium | reverse complement strand
TCAATTGCGGCAATTACGGCATTCTTTTTTATTTACCGTAAATTTCCCAAACAGCATGAATACGGCTTATTGAGAGCGTTGGTCACCGTTTTTTTGCTTTCTGCAGTTATGATCGCTTTCAGCGCATTTGCAATGCCTGTTGTTGCAGAAGCGGAAGATGAACCTATGAATATCAACGAAGCATACGAAAAATACGGTTTTGCTGCAAGCTTTACGCGTACTTTTGTGGATAAAGGGCTTCACGAGCCCGAAAATTACTCTGAAAACTATATAAAATCAATTCTTCCGTCTTCCCGTTTTTCAGAAAAAACAGATGTCCCCAATATTATTTTTGTTCAGCTTGAATCTTTCTTTGATGCCAAATATATTTCCGGGGTATCTTATTCGTCAGACCCGTGTCCCGTTTTTACGCATATGAAAGAAACGTGCATTTCCGGTTTTGTTTCGGTCCCGTCTGTCGGCGCGGGAACGGTAAATACGGAATTCGAAGTCCTTTCCGGAATGAACATAGATTTTTTCGGACTCGGCGAGTATCCGTATCAGTCAGTGCTGCGTGAAAAAAGCTGTGAAACGGCGGCATCCGTTCTTCATTCATACGGGCTGACCTCAACTGCAATACATAATTACGAAGGCACGTTTTACAACAGAAATACAGTATACGCAAATCTCGGATTTGATACGTTTATACCGGTCGAATTTATGACGAACACCGAAAAAAATTCGATCGGGTGGGTAAAAGACAAGGCCGTGCTGCCTTATATCGAAAAAACGCTCGAAAAAACCGGAAACAGGGATTTTGTGTTCTGTGTAACGGTCCAGTCGCACGGCAGATATCCGAGCGACAGTGAGGTCAGCAGAGATATCACCGTAAAAGGAACAGATGAAAACCTGAAAGCGGAATATGAATATTATATAAACGAGATACACGAAGTCGATATGTTTATAGGTGCCCTCGTTTCTTATCTTGAAAGCTATGACGAACCGGTCGTACTTGTTTTATACGGCGATCACCTGCCTTGCCTTACGGGGCTTGAAAGCGACAACCTTGACAAAGGCACTGTATTCACTACAGAATATGTTATATGGTCAAATTACGGTCTTGACGGAGAAGACAAAGATATTGAGGCATATCAGCTGTCATCTTACTTGTTTGACCTGCTGCACATCAACGGCGGCGTAATGCCACTGTGCCATTCGGAATATGCCGGAAAAGAAAACTATGAGAAAATATCAGAGCTTTTTCAGTATGATATTCTTTTCGGACAGAATTATTCATCCGCAAAATGCGAAAGCACATCTCTCAGTTTCGGAACAGGAGAAATAACCGTCACATCCGTAAATATGGTAGGCAATATTTTATACGTCCACGGGTCGGGCTTTAATGAATACAGTACCGTGTATTCCGGTGGCTTTGCGAGAAATACCGAATATGTAAGCCCTACGATTTTGAGGGCTACAGGCATAGGCATAAGTGCTGACGCGCAAACGGAAGTAATGCAGGTAGGCGCCGACGGGTTCAGGTATAATTGAAAGGATCAGAATGAAAGAGATAATTTATTTTTATTTAAGCGGCAATTCGCAATGCTCAAAGGCAGACAGAATAATCAGGAATGTTGTTGAGCGATTTCCTGAATTTCGCAAAGTCAAAATAAAAAAAATTGAAAAAAACCTTCAAAAAGATATTGCATGCATGTTCGATTTTACAACTGTCCCGTGTTTTTTTGTAAACGGCATAAAAATATTTGAAGGCAACGCGTCGATCGAAAAAGTCAGCGAAGCATTCAAATTGGCATTGAATTCAGATAACAAAACCGAAAAATGATTGCGAGGAAATAAAGATGACACCGAGAGAGCGATTCCGTAAAGTTCTGCGCTTCGAAAAACCTGACCGTTTGCCTCTTATTGAGTGGGCGGCATGGTGGGATAAGACTTTCAACAGATGGAAAACCGAAGGGCTTGATCCGTCTTTTGATGTCGATCAGAGTCTTGAATATTTCGGACTCGAAAAGCTTTACAATTTCGGCGCATCAATAAGGATACCTCATTATGAACATGAAGGCAATCCCGTTCGCGATGAAAAAGATTATGAAGAACTCAAAAAAAACGGACTGTATTCCGATGCTGCCATAGAAGACCTTGTAAATATCGCATCAAAGTATAAGCAGTCTCACGAAAACGGCGATTTTACTCTCCGTATCTGGCTTGACGGATTTTTCTGGTATCCGAGACGTCTTTTCGGAATAGAAGAGCATTTCTACTCGTTTTACGACTATCCCGATCTGCTTAAACAGATAAATTCAGATCTGGCAGACTTCAATATCCGCGCGATCAGGGCACTTTATGAGGTCGATCTCCCCGATTTTATCGGTATTGCCGAAGATATGTCGTATAATCACGGCCCGATGCTTTCAAAAGAGCTTTTTGACGAATTTCTCGCGCCGTATTACAAAAGGCTTATTCCGGAAATAAAGAAAAAGGATGTTAAGGTGCTTATCGATTCCGACGGCGATATCACCACAATGATACCGTGGCTTTTGTCGGTTGGCATCGAGGGCATTTATCCTCTTGAGAAACAGGCTGGCGTGGATATCTGTAAAATCAGAAAAATGTATCCCGAATTTTTAATGATGGGCGGATACGATAAAATGGTAATGTCCAAAACAGAGGAAGACATGCGAAAAGAATTCGAACGAATCCTGCCCGTTATGCAAAGCGGAGGCTATATACCGTCTGTTGACCATCAGACTCCACCTGAAGTATCTCTTGAAAACTACAAGATATACGTAAAGCTTTTCAAAGAATACGTTGAAAAATAAGAGTATTGATCTTCATAGAAAAGGCTGAACGGATCTGCCGTTCAGCCTTTCTGTATTTTATTATTCTTCCGTTATTTTTTCGTCCACATACGATGACATCGTATCGGCAAGATAAAAAAGGATCGTTGATGGGTATTTTTCAAAAGCAAGCTGCATCATATTTCTGTATTCGTAATCTTCACCGCCGTATGGTCCCATATGATAAAAAATGATCAGCTCTTCGATGAATTTCAGGGGAATATAACTCTTTATCATCTTTATCGAACGCGAGGCGTGCGGCAAGGGCAGGGCGGGCGACTTATTTGTCGTCCACTGAGTATATGTTTCCCACACTCCGTCTACCTTTCTGTTACGCTCTTCTTTCAGATAATAATTGCATTTGCAAAGGTCGTGCAAAAGCGAGGTGATTATTATGCTTTTTTCGTCAAGTTCAACATTTTTCATCTGAAGAAGACCGGCGAAATTTCTGTAAACGTTCAGACTGTGCTCGCATAGTCCGCCCTCAAAATTGTTGTGGAATTTAGACGCCGCAGGCGCTGTGAAGAAATCCGATTTGTTTTCAAGATAGTCTATAAGGTTCTCCACGCCGTCACGTTCCGTTGAGCGGAGCAGTGATATAAATTCTGATTTCTGTGCGGCGTTCACCTCTGCCCGTATTTGGTCGATATTCATTTGTTTTCTCCTTTATTTTCGATCAGATATATATTTCTTTTGATAGGATTCAGTCCGCGCCATGTAAACGCTCTTCCCGAAAATTTTTCTCTGAACTGTTTGTCTGTCAGTCCGTCGATATCCGATGATGTGAGACGAGTGAGCTTTACAGAGCTTTTCGCATACTCCGATTCCTCATTTTCCGAATTGTAAGGACATACTTCCTGACATCTGTCGCAGCCCCATATCAGTCCGTTTTTTACAACGAGAGCCTCTTCTTCCTCGGTAAGCTTTCCTCTTTTCTGCGTAATGGCGGAGACGCATCTTTCGCGGTCTATCCGCCCGTCCTTCAATGCTCCCGAGGGGCACGCTGCTTCGCATTTGCCGCAATTTTCGCAATAAACAGGTGTTCGGCAGTCGCATTCAATTTCGATATCCGAAATTATTTCGGCAAGCAAAACAAACGATCCGTGCTCTCTCGTTATAATCAGTGAATTTTTCCCGCGTATACCGAGCCCCGATATTTCTGCGGCGCATTTTTCGTCTATCGGCGAGTCGTCTGTGTAAATATCAAAAACGTAGCTCTTAAAACAGATTTCAAGCTCCTTTTTTATGACCGAGAGTCTGGACGGCAGATATGTGTGATAATCTTCAAGTGCGGCATATCTGCATATGTTCTGATCAGGCAAAGGGGTATAAGCATACGAGAGATAAGTTAAAAAAACAGTTTTGTAGCCCTTTTCGTTACTCTCTTTATTTAATGCAACTTTGCCGTATTCCGCAAAAAAAACGGGAAAGCCGTTTTTTTTGAATATTTTTTTGACCGTATTCAGTGTCATTTCAGCCCGAGTGCCTCTTTTGCAAGTATATCCGCCCTTTCATTGAAATAAATGCCTGTATGGGCTTCTACCTTTACAAATTCAATGCTAATGTATCGTTTTGTTTTTTTCATGAATTCCGCATATTCCCGCGCAGCAAAACTTTCAGCCTTCCACTCTCCGTTATACCATTTAGATATTCCGGTATAATCATGGTATATTTTCAGTTTTTTATACCCGTTTTTTATTGCAATCGAAGCGGCTGTCATTGTGCCTAGAAGCTCACCCGCAACATTTCTTGCGCTTCTTGCCTCTTCCTTAATACCCGCTCCGTTTTTTTCGGTTACGGTTCCGTCGGGCGCTATGATCACGCATCCGAAACCGTACATGCCGCTTTCCGTATCAAAACTGCCGTCAACAAACGCGGTAAGGGCATCGCTTTGCGCGTAAAACATCGGGTCTGCCGTCGGATCGATTTCCAGACCGGACTCGTCTGCGCCGTTAAGATATTTTTTTGCTTCTGCTTTTGAAGAAAAACTTTTATATTCGGCTCCCGAATACCCCTCGGTAGCTTTTTTGCATTCTTCCCATGTTAAAAAAATTCCGGTCTCTCGCCCTGTTTTAACTGCGTAATACTTCTGTTTCATGATCGGTTTTTTAAAGACACGAAGATGCTGTCTCCGTGTCTTTTTCCCTTAGAAATTAAGATTTGTTGCCATTATCAGCCGTTCTTTGTCAAACGGTTTTTTCATGCTCAGACCTTCGTCGATGTCAAAATCGGTTGTTTTTCCGTTCTGCACAACAACAACCCTCTTTGATTTGTTCTGAATAAGCAGATCAACCGCATGAACGCCCATGTTCGTTGCAAGTATGCAGTCGTGGAACGACGGTGCGCCGCCTCTCTGAATATGTCCGAGAACGGTTCCTCTCGCTTCAATTCCCGACTCAGCCTGAAACCTTTTCGTAAATTTGTCTATGTTTTCTATGCCCTGTTCGTTAACATATTCAAAGTTAACGTTCTTTTTATGCTTGCTGTTCGATTCGGGGAAGAATACACATTCCGCAACAACTATAACAAAATAATTCTGTCCGCGGGCTTTCTTTGCTTTTATGAGGTCTACAACGTCTTTCTGAAAATCGAATTTTACTTCCGGCACGAGAATTACGTCAGCACCTGTTGCGATACCGCCTTCAAGTGCCATCCAGCCCGCACCTGCGCCCATAACTTCAACTATCGCGCATCTGTCGAGCGTTTCGGATGTATCTCTGAGCTTTGAAATACAGTCGATTATAATATTCATTGAAGAATCGAAACCGATCGTATCTTCAGTGCAGACAATGTCGTTGTCTATTGTTCCGGGAATTCCCACGCACGGTATTCCGGCATGAGTAAGATCTCTTGCGCCTCTGAAAGAACCGTCTCCGCCTATTACCACCATTCCCTCGATGCCTAGTTCGTGACAGTTTTCTACGGCTTTTTCAATAACTTCGGGTTTTTTGAAATCTACAAATCGCGCAGTCTTAAGAACCGTTCCGCCCTGTCTGTAAAGATTTTCAACGGATGCAGTCGAAAGCTCTGCGCAGTTTTTTTCAACAAGACCTTTATAGCCGTTGTAAATACCGATAACTTTTATTCCGTTTGCCTGAGCATGTTTTACTACCGCTCTTATCGCGGCGTTCATTCCGGGGCTGTCTCCGCCGGATGTCATAATACCTATAGTATTCATTTCGTTGCCTGTCCTTTATTGCATAACGCTTTATTGATGTATTTTTCGTGTGTTTTTCAGCACATAACGTAGCTATTATATAACAAACGGTGAAAAAAAGCAAGCTATTTTTCAAAAAGACAAAAAAAAGAACCAATCAGCATGTTTTTCGGTAGACCGGTTTATTTTTGCATCTCTTTTACGAGCTCGACCGTTTCTCTTGCAATTTCCAGCTCTTCGTTCGTGCCTAAAACAAGAACTCTTACTTTTGATCCTTCTGCGGTGATCTCAACATCTTTGCCCATAACATCATTCTTTTCAAGGTCTATTTTGATGCCGAAATAATCCATATCAGAGCATATCCTTGCTCTTGTTTCGGGACGGTTTTCGCCGACACCTGCCGTAAATACAACGGCATCAACGCCGTTCATTGCCGCAATATATCCTCCGAGCAGTTTTTTGCACTGATATCCGAACATGTCGAGCGCAAGCTTCGCTCTGGGATTTCTGTCGTTGTCCCACGCGTCGTTGACATCTCTGAAATCGGCGGATACTCCCGAAATTGCGAGCATTCCAGATTTTTTGTTCATTATGTCGTTCATCTGGGCGCCCGTAAGATGTTCTTTGTCAATAATAACGGCTACTGCCGCAGGGTCAACAGAACCGCAGCGCGTTCCCATCATCGGTCCTTCAAGCGGAGTAAGACCCATGGACGTGTCTATGCATTTGCCGTACTTTACTGCGGAAAGCGACGAGCCGTTGCCGAGATGACAGATAACAAGCTTCAGCTCTTCTATCGGTCTTCCGAGATATTCCGCAGCGCGGCGGGAAACATACTTATGCGATGTGCCGTGAAAACCGTATTTACGGATCTTGTATTTTTCATAATATTCCATGGGAAGACCGTACATATATGCGTATTCGGGCATCGTCTGATGAAACGCTGTATCAAAAACAACAGTCTGCGGAATATTCGGGACTATTTTTCTGCATGCTCTTATCGCCGCGGCGTTTGCGATTGCGTGCAGGGGAGCGATAGAGTAATAACCTTCTATACGTTCGATAACATCGTCGTCAACGATACACGCTTTTTTGAAGTAATCGCCGCCCTGAACTATACGGTTGCCGATCGCATCGATTTCGGATATCGAGCCGAGAATGGCAAGCTCGCCTTTGGTAAGACAGTCAAGAGCGACTTTCGTGGCTTCGGTGTGATCCTTCATAAACACCGGATTTTTGATCTCTTTTTTGCCGGGAACGGAATATTTTACAAAACTGTCCTGCGCTCCTATTTTTTCACAGTTGCCTTTTGCAAGCATCGTTTCAGTGTCCATATCGATGACCTGAAATTTCAGAGAAGAGCTTCCGGAGTTTATAACGAGAATTTTCATAAATTTTTTCCTCACATATTGATTTTTGATTTAAAATATGTTAATATATTATGCGGAAGGTTGTTGTTGATAATTATATATTAATTTTTATCATTTGTCAAGTCATGTTGAACAATATATCGGTAGCGGGAATCGTGGCGGAATACAATCCGTTTCACTACGGACATATGCACCACATAAACGAAACAAAAAAACATTGCGACGCAGTTGTTGCTGTAATGAGCGGCAATTTCGTCCAGAGGTGCGAACCTGCGGTCTGCGACAAATACGCAAGGGCGCAGAGTGCGGTTTTGGGCGGAGCGGATCTTGTTATTGCACTGCCTGCGCGTTACTCTCTCGGGTCTGCGGAAAAATTTGCATACGGCGCAGTGTCATTGCTTGATTCTCTCGGTTTTGTCGATATCCTGTCCTTTGGCAGCGAAAGCGGAGATATAAACAGAATTATTTCTTCAGCCGAAAAAATCGATCGTATTTCATCCGATGAATATAAAACCCCGTCTTTTCGCGGAAAAGGATTTGCCCGTATTCGCTCCGAAATAACAGGAGAACAACAGTCCGGACCAAACGATGTTCTTGCAACGGAATATGTCAGAGCGCTGAAAAAACTTCATAGCGATATCGTCCCTTTCTGCATTGAACGAACTGACGGATATATAGAATCCGCCACGTCGATGCGGGAAAAAATAAAAAAAGGCGATCTTTCTTCATTACCTGATTTTTCGGCAGAAATACTGAAAAAAGAGATCGACTCAAAAAGAGCTCCTGCTGACGTGAACAATATCGAAAGAGTTATTCTCGGCTTTATCAGAAACGCACCGCCCGATGCATTCGAAAATATTTACGGCGTAAATACAAAAGAAGGTATCGACAAAAGAATTCTTTCTGCTGCAAAAGCATCGTCGTTAAATGAGCTTTATTCTCTCATAAAAACAAAGCAACTCACCTCTTCCGCCGTAAGAAGGGCGGTCATCTCGTCGTATCTTCGATTAAAAAACGAGCCTTATGCTCCTGTTCCGTTTGTTCATATCCTCGCTTTTTCGGAAACAGGGAAGATTTTGATAAAAGCAATACCCGATAGTATTGCCGTTATTTCAAATATGTCAAAAATAAAAGATATTTATCCTGAGTATGCAGACGAAGAAAGAAGAACGACTGATCTGTATTATCTTGCAACACCGTCGGCAGGCGAGGGATATACGGAGTTTACAAGGAAGTTTCAATGAAAAAAATAATTGTTGCAGTCCAGATGGAGGAGAGCGGAAAAAGACGGCTTGAGAGCATCTGTCCGCAAAACGAATATGTTTATACGTCTCCTTCCGAGGTAACCGCAGCCGATGTGCTTGATGCCGACGCCATAATAGGCAATGTTCCGCCGGAAATTATAAAGTCGGCAAAAAAACTCGAATGGTTCCAGTCCCAGATGGCGGGAGTTGACCCGTATATCAAAGACGGAGTCATATCACCGGATACGGTCATAACAAATGTTACCGGCGCTTTCGGTCTTGCGATCTCAGAACACATGGTGGGATGTATTTTCGAGCTTTACAAAAAACTGCATCTTTACCGTGACAATCAGAACAAATCGCTGTGGCGCGATATGGGCAGCGTAAAGCAGATCGAAGGACAGACGGTCCTTGTTGTCGGGCTGGGCGACATCGGACGCTGCTTTGCAAAGAAAATGAAAGCCCTCGGCGCATATACGGTTGCAATAAAGCGCCGTCCGTGCGAAAAACCCGACTATGTGGACGAGCTTTATCTGTCAGACGATCTTGACAGCGTTTTGCCTCGCGCCGATATCGTTGCACTCTGTATGCCTGATACACCGCAAACGCGCCAAATGTTTTCTGCCAAACGCATCGATTCGATGAAAGACGGAGCAACGCTTGTAAATATCGGCAGGGGTTCGGCAGTTGATACCAAAGCTCTTGCGGATGCTCTTGAGAGGGGAAAGCTATACGGCGCGGCGCTCGATGTTTTCGAAAAAGAGCCTCTCGATTCGAAACACAGGCTGTGGTCGATACCAAATGCGATAATAACGCCTCATATTTCAGGCTTTTTCCACCTTCGCAAAACATATGACAATATAATAGATATATGCATACGCAATTATGAAAACTATGTTACGGGCAGACCGTTTTTCAATATAATCGACAGGGAAACCGGTTACTGCAGATAAAATCATATTGATTAGGGAGAAAAAAATGAAAAAGAATTTTAAGTTCTTAACAGTATTGATTATTGCCATTGTCGCTTTTGCCGTAATGCCTCTTCCGTTTTCCGCCGATCTCGGCGACTATTCCGGCAGCAGTGATTACGGCGGAGACTGGGGCTCAAGTTCCGATTACGGATCAAGCTATGATTACAGCTACGACTCTGATTACGACGGGTTTTCCGGCGGTCCGATCGTCTTTGGCGATTTTGCCACTGTATTACTGATAGTTGCCGCCATAGTTATTTACATAATAATCAGAAACAAAAAAGCAGGCAATACAGGACCCGTTGCACCGGGCGCTCAGGGAGTTGACAGATCAACACTGAAACCCATATCTTCTCTGATTGCCGAAGATCCGATGTTCACGGAAGCAAGCTTCAAAGAAAAGCTTTCAAATCTTTATGTTCAGATGCAGAATTGCTGCACGGCAAAAGATATTGAACCGTTGCGTCCGTATTTAACGGATAATCTTTACGCTCAGTTCAACCGCCAGATAGAACTGCTTAAACAGTCAAACAGAACAAACCGTATCGAACGTATTTCCGTTCTTGACGTTGAACTCCTCGGTTATAACAGCGATTCCGTAAACGACACCGTATACGCACAGCTCAGAACACGTATTACCGACTATGTTGTTGACGAC
>JAEEJJ010000201.1 GCA_016281805.1 Clostridiales bacterium | reverse complement strand
TACATACGAGAAAAACGGTGTTACCGAATCTGTTAAAGCAGACAAGGTCCTTCTTTCTATAGGCAGACGTGCCGTAACAAAAGATATAGGTCTTGAAAATCTCGGCGTTGCAATTGAACGCGGTGCCGTTGTTACAGACAGATACATGAAAACAAATGTTGCAAATATATATGCTGCGGGGGATATAAACGGCAAATCAATGCTTGCGCATACAGCATACAGAGAGGCTGAGGTAGCAGTCAACAATATCCTCGGCAAAAAGGATGTTATGCGATACAATGCTATCCCGTCTGTTATCTATACAAACCCTGAAGTGGGTTCGGTAGGCGAAACAGAACAGACAGCGTCTCAAAAAGGAATAGATTTTTCAGTTGCAAAACTTTCCATGCGTTATTCCGGAAGATACGTTGCCGAAAACGAAGGCGGAGACGGTATTTGCAAAGTGCTTGTCAATAAAAAATACGGCAATGTTATCGGTGTTCATATGATATGCAACTATGCGTCCGAAATAATTTGGGGCGCAGCGCTTGCGATCGAACAGGAAATGACGCTCGACAAAATGAAGGAGGTCGTTTTCCCGCATCCGACAGTAAGCGAAATAATCAGAGAAGCTATTTTCAGTATATAAGGAGAGAAAACAATGCCTAAAAGTCAATTTATAAGCCCTGATGAGATACGCAAGAGCGGCGTTCTCAGCTTTCAGGATATCCAGCTTAATCAGTATAACAAAACGATCAAAGAAGAAAAGGAAAACTTCTCGGATAAGGACTTTATGAGAATTTACCGTGATATGGCGTATATCCGTGAATTCGAAACAATGCTTTATCTTATCAAAACAACAAGTGAATACAATGGCGTCGCTTACAATAACCCCGGTCCGGCACACCTTTCTATGGGTCAGGAAGCATCTGCTGTAGGTCAGGCATATCTTCTCGGAATCGATGATTTTATCTTCGGATCTCACAGAAGCCACGGCGAAATCCTCGCAAAAGGTCTTTCCGCTATCGAAAAAATAGACGATAATCAGCTCTATGATATCATGAAAAATTTCCTCGGCGGAAAAATACTCAAGATCGTAGAAAAAGATCAGAAATCAACAAAAGATCTTGCAGTTGATTTTCTTATTTACGGTGCGCTTGCCGAAATATTCGCCCGTGATACAGGCTTCCATGAAGGACTCGGCGGTTCAATGCACTGTTTCTTCCTTCCCTTCGGTATTTATCCCAATAACGCTATCGTTGGCGGATCTGCTACCATCGCTGCAGGTGCCGCTCTGTTCAAAAAAGTAAATAAGAAAAACGGTATTTGCATCTCCAATATCGGTGACGGCGCAATGGGTCGCGGTCCTGTTTGGGAAGCAATGAACTTCGCCGCCATGGATCAGTATACACAGCTTTGGGAAGATGCATACAAAGGCGGACTTCCCGTTATCTTCAACTTTTTCAACAACTCATACGGCATGGGCGGCCAGACATACGGCGAAACAATGGCATACGGTATCCTTGCAAGAGTCGGCGCAGGCGTTACTCCGTCTCAGATGTATTCTGAGCGTGTAGACGGCTACAATCCTCTCGCTGTTATTGATGCTATGCGCCGCAAGATCGATATCATTAAAGAGAACAAGGGTCCTGTCCTTCTTGATACTGTTACATATCGTATAGCAGGCCATTCTCCTTCAGATTCAAGCTCTTACAGAACACAGGAAGAGATACAGGCATGGGAAGAACAGGATGTTCTGAAATCATACAGCGCAAAGCTTATGGAAGCAAATGTAGGAACAGAAGAAGATTTTGCCGCGATCAGAGAAGACGTTAAAAACCGTATTACAAAGATCTGCGCAATGGCAGTTGACGAATCTGTTTCTCCGAGAATGGATCTTTTCAAAACACCCGATGCGATCGAAAAACTCATGTTCTCCAATGAAAAAATCGAAAAGATGGAAGACAGACCCGTTGAAGTCAATATGCCTATGTCAGAAAACCCGCGTGTTCAGGCGATCGCCAAAAAAGAACGCTGGGGCTTCGACGCTGAAGGCAAACTCGTATCCAAAAACAAAGTTTTCCAGCTCAGAGACGGACTTTTCGAAGCTATTATCGATAAATTCTACAAAGATCCCACTCTCATCTCATACGGCGAAGATGTTCGTGACTGGGGCGGTGCTTATGCAGTTTACAGAGGACTTACCGAAGCTCTTCCTTATCACAGACTTTTCAATGCGCCGATATCCGAGTCAGCAATTATCGGTACCGCTGTCGGCTATGCAATGGCAGGCGGACGCGCAATAGTTGAACTGATGTATTGCGACTTTATCGGTTGCGCCGGTGACGAAATATTCAATCAGCTCGCCAAATGGCAGGCAATGAGCGCAGGACTTCTCAAGATGCCCGTTGTAGTCCGTGTATCCGTCGGATCAAAATACGGCGCTCAGCATTCTCAGGACTGGACATCGCTCTGCGCCGCAATCCCCGGACTCAAGTGCGTATTCCCCGTAACTCCGTATGATGCTAAAGGTCTTATGAATGCTGCTCTTGCAGGAACAGACCCCGTTATATTCTTCGAAAGCCAGAGAGTATACGATGTAGGCGAACAGTTCCACGAAGGCGGAGTACCCGAGGGCTACTATGAAGTTGAGATCGGCGAACCCGACATTAAAAAGCAGGGTAGTGATATCACGATCCTTACCGTTGGTTCAACACTTTATACAGCGCTTAAAGCGGCAAAGGAACTCGAAGAAAAATATAACATTTCTGCAGAAGTTATCGATGCTCGCACGATAGTACCGTTCAATTACGATAAAGTAATCGAAAGTGTTAAGAAAACAGGCAAGATCCTTCTTGCTTCCGATGCTGTAGACCGCGGCTCCGTTCTTAAAACAATGGCAGCCAATATTTCAGAGCTTGCCTTCGATTATCTTGATGCTCCCCCGGTAGTAATCGGTTCTCGCAACTGGATCACTCCCGCATTCGAGCTTGAAAAACACTTCTTCCCGCAGCCTGATTGGATTATCGATGCAATTCATGAGCGCATAATGCCTATTCAGGGTTATGTTCCTGTTCGCAACTTTACAGACGGCGAACGTCTCCGTCGCGAAAAACTCGGAGTTTGATTTATACTCAACAACGGCAGCGGGATACCCGCTGCCGTCTTTAAATTCGCACATTTTTTTGAACATTTCTATACGATATTGATTTATTTATAAAAATATGCTATAATTTTATAGTTCGCTGACTGCGAATAATATTAGTCAGACTACGCACACGCGGTATATCCGACGAGGTGCGGAAAATATGTTTTTCCGTTGCCGGTTCAGCTGCGTGGTGGTAACAACTGAAAAAAAGGAGCAAAAAAAAAATGGCAGTAGTATCCATGAAACAGCTTCTTGAAGCCGGTGTCCATTTCGGACATCACACAAGAAGATGGAACCCCAAGATGGCCGAGTATATTTTCACCGAAAGAAACGGCGTTTATATCATCGACCTTCAGAAAACCGTAAAGAAAATCGAAGAAGCTTATGACTTTGTTCGTCAGCTCGCAGAAGACGGTGAAACCGTTCTTTTTGTAGGAACAAAGAAACAGGCTCAGGACTCTATCCGTGAAGAAGCGGAAAGAGTAGGCATGTATTACGTCAACGCAAGATGGCTCGGCGGCATGCTCACAAACTTTACCACGATCAAGACACGTATCGACCGTCTTGCTCAGCTTCGCAAGATGGAGGAAGACGGCACTTTCGATCTTCTTCCCAAAAAAGAAGTTATCAAGCTCAACCTCGAGATCGAACGTCTTGAAAAATATCTCGGCGGTATTAAAGACATGAAAAAACTTCCCGGCGCGCTTTTCATCGTTGACCCGCGCAAGGAACGCAATGCAGTAGCAGAAGCCAGAAAGCTCAACATTCCCATCGTTGCAATTGTTGATACAAACTGCGATCCCGATGAGATCGATTATCCTATTCCCGGCAACGACGATGCTATTCGCGGCGTACGTCTTATCTCCGCTACGATCGCAAATGCGATTCTCGAAGGTAAACAGGGCGAACAGCTTTCAGACAGCGCAGAAGATGCTGCTCCCGCTGAAGAAGAAGCAGCTGACGAAGAATAATACAAGGAGGAAAGTAAAATGGCAGTAAATATTACAGCTAAAGAAGTTCAGGCTCTCAGAGAGAGAACCGGCGTAGGCATGATGAAATGCAAAGAAGCTCTTATCGCAACAGACGGCGATATGGAAAAAGCCGTTACATTCCTTCGTGAAAAAGGTCTTGCGGTAGCAGCAAAAAAAGCAAGCAGAATCGCAGCCGAAGGTATTATTTCTCTTTATTGTGACGACAATGTCGGTGTCCTTGTTGAAGTAAACTCCGAAACAGACTTCGTTGCTAAAAACCCCGTTTTCAAAGAATTTGCAGACGGCGTTGCAAAAGTTATCGCAAAAAACAATCCTGCAGACGTCGAAGCTCTTCTCGGCATGAAATTCCCCGAATCAGATCTTACCGTTGAAGATGTTCGTAAAGAAAAAGTTCTTGTTATCGGCGAAAATATCAATATCCGTCGTTTTGCCCGTGAAGAAGGCGCAACATATTGCTACAGTCACGGCGGCGGAAGAATCGGTGTTCTTGTTAAATTCGACGGCAAAGGAAAAGGCGACTTTGCTTCTGATGCAAAAAATGTTTGCATGCAGATCGCCGCTATGACTCCTGCTTATCTTAACAAAGAGTCCGTTCCCGCAGATATTCTTGAAAATGAAAAGAATATTCTTCTTGCTCAGATCAAAAACGATCCTAAACAGGCTAACAAACCTCAGGCTGTTATTGATAAAATGATCAACGGCAAGCTTTCAAAGTTCTATACCGAAAATGTTCTTCTTGAACAGGCATTCTTCTTTGACGAAACAGTTACCGTTGGCAAGGCACTTGAGCAGTCAGGTCTTAATCTCGTTTCTTTCACCCGCTTTGAAAAGGGTGAAGGTCTTCAGAAGAGAGAAGATAACTTCGCAGCTGAAGTTGCAGCAATGGCTAAATAACAGAACATAAACCATATTATATTTTTCATACACTAATTCGGAGGTGTGAATACTTTGCCTAATATTAAATCAGCAAAGAAACGTGTTAAAGTTAACGCTGTAAAGCGTATGCAGAATAAAATACAGAAAAGCCAGATGAAAACAGAGCTTAAATCTCTTACAGCAAAAATATCTGAAACAAAAGATGCAAAGCTTCTCAGCGAAGCTTACAAAACTCTCGATCAGGCAGTTGCAAAAGGTCTCCTTCATCGCAACACAGCAGCTCGTAAAAAAGCTCAGTTCGCAGCTATGACTAAATAACACAGTTCTATTGAAAACGGTTCCGTTAATTCGGAACCGTTTTTTCAATTATTGCTTTATCACTCTTTCATCAGGCTCAATAATCGCTTTATTGACTTTCAGAGCTTATAGGTATATAATATACGTGTCGATCGGCAGAATTATATAAAAAGGAGCATTTTTATGTTTAATATGATGAATGTGGCAGAACGTATTCTGACCGCAAGAAAGAAAGCAGGACTTACTCAGATGGAAGTTGCAAATAGAGTAGGAGTATCCTTTCAGGCAATATCAAACTGGGAAAGGGG
>JAEEJJ010000200.1 GCA_016281805.1 Clostridiales bacterium | reverse complement strand
GATAGTTATACTGCTTAAAGAAACAATATTCAAAAATGTTCAGCTTTTCTCGATATACATGCTTGACCCTCAGGTAATAATCATATCGCTTGTTGCAGTCGTCGCGCTTACGGTCCTTCTTTCCGTAATCGCCATCACAAGAACCTTCACCTCAGGCAAAACAAACGAATACAGAGTGTAACCTTGTTCATTCCTCTTATTTTTCAGAATTAATCACAATAAATGCCCGTGATTTTCGTTTAAGTATTTCACGGGCATTTGTCGTATCATTTTTTAACATAACAGAGATGAAAATGTATTTTTTTTGGAAACTGTGTTGATTTTTAATAAATCATATGTTATAATTAATTTTGAATGCGCAAATAATAGACATCAAGAAGAAAATGAATATGACATAAAGGAGTAAACATGGATATTTTTTCAATAACTTCTATGCTTGGCGGACTTGCTTTTTTTCTGTACGGCATGAGGTTGCTCTCGGAAAGTCTTGAAAAATCCTATAACGGCGCGCTGAATAAAAATCTAAAAGCAGTCACCAAAAATAAGCTGTTTACCATTTTGTTCGGTGTAGGCATCACGATCGCGGTTCAGTCTTCATCTGCTGTAACTGTTATGCTCGTAGGACTTGTCAACTCAGGCATCATTGAATTCGGCGATACTATCGGCGTAATGATGGGATCAAACATCGGTACAACGCTTACGGCATGGATCCTCAGCCTTGCGGGGCTTCAAGGCGATGCTTGGTGGATTAATATTCTGAAACCTGCAAATTTCTCCCCGATCCTTGCTTTTATCGGTATTCTTGTTACGATGGCAGGCAAGAAACAGAAAACAAAGAATATCGGTCTTGTTCTGCTCGGTTTTGCTATCCTTCTGTTCGGTATGACAGTTATGTCTGATTCCATGGCACCGCTTGCAGAAATAGAGGAGTTCAGAAATATCCTTACAGCCTTTAAAAATCCGATCCTTGCGGTTCTTGTCGGTGCGGTATTTACCGGCATTATACAGAGCTCTGCCGCTTCTGTAGCTATCCTTCAGGCGTTTTCACTATCAGGCGGAATAACCTACGGTATGGCGATCCCGATTATTATGGGTCTCAATATAGGTACCTGTATTACCGCCATTATTTCAAGCATAGGCGTAAGTAAAAACGCAAAAAAAGTTGCAGTTACTCATCTCACGATCAAAATAATCGGAACGATCATATTCCTTGTGCCCTTTTATATCCTTGATGCGATATTCAATTTTGCGTTCGTAGACTCCGAGATCACACCTGTTATGATCGCGGTTATCCACAGCGTATTCAATATAGCGAATACTGTTGTATTGCTGCCGTTTACAAAACAGCTTGAAGCACTCACAAACAGGCTGATTCCCGGCGGAGATAAAAATGAAGGCTTTCGTGTCGTTCTTGACGACAGACTTCTAGCAATGCCTTCAGTCGCGGTTGAGAGATCTCTTGAAACAGTTATTGATATGTCCGATCTTTCAATGAAAGCATTTCTTGAATCAGTGGATATCATTTTTGAATATGATGACGATAAAGCAGAGCAGATTTTGCAAATGGAAGAACAGATAGATAAATATGAAGACTATCTCGGCACTTTCATGATGAAACTCTCAAAAATCAGCCTTTCTGATGCAGATACTAAAAATGTCACCAAAATACTTCATACGATAGATGACTTTGAAAGAATAGGGGACCATGCAGTAAATCTTGTTGATGTTGCCCGTGAAATCCATGAGAAAAAAGTAGAATTTTCACCGGACGCCGCAAAGGAAATAAAAATTATCACTTCTGCTATGCGTGAAATAGTTGAAATCACATCCAAATGCTTCAGAGAAAACGATATTATCCTTGCGTCAAATGTCGAACCTCTGGAACAGGTTATAGACGGACTTAAACTAAACATAAAGAAAAATCATATTTCCCGTCTCCAAACAGGTGCATGCACGATCAACCACGGTTTTGTTCTTAACGACCTTATAACCAATTACGGCAGAGTATCAGACCATTGCTCAAATGTCGCTGTCGCTGTTATAGAATCTTACCATGGAACATTTGTTACGCATGAATACCTTAATTCCGTTAAAAATCATAACAATGAAGATTTCGAGAAAAAATTCAACGATTACAGCGCCCGTTTTGCGCTTTAAATCCTTATAATTATTCAAATAAAGAACGGCAGGGTGTTTTCATCCTGCCGTTCTTTATTTTTCTCTTTAATTATTCTGACTTTTCTTCTTTTTCAGTCTCTTCATCTTTTTTCTTTAATGTTCTTGCCTTGTTTAAAGCTTTAACAACAAGGAAAAGGAAGAGCGCGGTAAGAATGAAATTGATAATAAGTTCAATAAGGTTTCCGTAAGAGAGAATCGTTGCACCGTTGTCAGTTGCTTCCTTCAGAGTGGATCCTTCACCGCTGAGAAGAATAAACATTTCCTGGAAATTTGTCCTTCCGGTAAGAAGACTTACAATAGGCATAAGTATGTCGTTTACAACGCTGTTTACTATTTTTGTAAACATTCCGCCGATAACCATACCGATTGCAAGATCCATTACATTGCCTTTGGAAATAAATTCCTTGAATTCGCCAAAAAATTTCTTCATGTTTTATTTCTCCGTTTCTGATTTATTTTATTTTTTTTGCTTCAACATAAAAACGCTTGTCGTCTGCCTCGCCCATTGAAAATGTCTTTCTGGGCAGCACACCTGCTGTCATGACCATATCAAACAAATCACTTTTTGATATGGACGGCATTAAAATCGCTATATTACCGGCTTTTCTTCCGAGTTCTATCGCAACGCCGTCTCCGTGAATATAATCTATTCTTGCGGATGTATCCACATTTTTCAGGTAATAGTCAATAAATTCCTGAACACACGCAATAGGCAGCTTTGCTTCTTCAAAACAGAGTTCATATACGTGATTTTTGTCTTCGCTCACGGTTACAAAATCATTGAATTCGTCAATGTCACATATGTCCTCTTTTATTCCGTCTCCGAAATATCTGATCAGTTCTTCTCTGAAAAGCTCGGTATCAGTTCCGAAAACTACTCTGTGCACAGGCTCAAAATCGAGCGATCTGTCGTGAATATTCACGACCTCAGCAAGTGCGAAACGCGCAGGATGTGTTTTTCTTTCTTCCTCTGAAAGCGATCGCTTGATATTTTCCCAACAGGTTTTTGCAGTTGCAAGCGAGTGGTTCCCGTCGCCTACGGCAAACAATATCGGAGCTTTGCTGCCGGCTCGTTCAACTGTGTGAGCGAGAAGCTCTTCGAACCCTTTATCAATATACTCTTTTGCCGCATCACCGACTTGCCATCCTGAAATATAGCCGCTGTTTTTCATCAGCTTGAAATCATACACTTTTTTCATGCTCGATTTCATTTTTTCAAGCGATGAGAATATTATATTTCCGGGATCGTCAAAAAGGATCATTATATGCGGAAGCTCCAAAAGCGCATTCTGACGTATCTTTACTCTCGGCGGGATCCTTTCCGTTACTGTTTTTTCCGTAGCGCGTATAAGCGATGTCGAATCAGGCGAAAAATCATATTCTTCAAGGTCAACAGCGCCGATTATGCCCTGTCTTACCGCATCCGAACGTAATGTTCTTTCAACATAAATATATGAGTTTTTATATTCCGTAAAAATATTATCGTCAATGTATTCCTTCATCGTATTGTTGATTTTTTCAATACGCTGAGTAACATTTTCGTCTTCAAGATATATTTCGGGCAGTGTAATTTTCAGTGTGCTCGGAGCGTCTCCAACAGTTTTTTCAACATCTTTCCAGTAACTCATATCCGATGTATACTGGTCGCATGCTATAACGCTCCATTTTTCAAGATCTGTTTTGGGAAGAAGAATGTCTGCGGGATAAAATGGTGCCTTCATATAAATCTCCTGTTGTATTGTGCAAAGGAACTATTTCAATTACGATAATTATATCGTTATTTCGTTTTTCTTATGTGACATTTTTTGGAACTTTGTTGAACGAAACAGGCACAAAACTCTTTGTTGACCTGTTTTTTTATTTTTGCTGCGATTTATGGATCGTCATCCATGTTTTTGTAAATGTAAATATTTTTTTTGGAACAAAAAATTTACAAAGAAAAGTATTGATATTTGCATCTGTTGATGATATAATGTAAATAATAATCTGATCACAGAAAGGGAATTTATTTTATGAATATCAACAATATCAATACGGACGAATTAATCAGTAAAGGCAAAGATATCACCGATGCCGCATATCAGAAAAGCTTGGAAATAATCGAAAGAACTAAAATCAGATTCAAACTTCAGGAAGCAAAAGCAACTCAAAAACGCGCATATGCCCGGCTCGGCAAGATCGCTTACGAACTTATAAAATCAGGTGAAATCAAACCCGATGAACGTATGTCCGCTCTTGAATCCGAAATAGATACGGCAAATTATAACGTAAAACTTCTTATGCGTGAACAGAGTGAGCTGCGCGGAGCGGCGATATGCCCCAAATGCGGTTTTCTTAACCCCGAGCGCGCTAAATTCTGCTCAGAATGCGCTGCACCCCTTCATGAAGACGCTGATAAATAACAATGTCTGAAAGAAAACAAAGCGTAGCATACGGCGCGCTGGTACTATCAGTATCAGGGTTTCTTGTAAAACTTGTCGGCGCGGTATTCAGGATCCCGCTGACAAATCTCGTCGGCGCTGCCGCAATGAGTTACTATACATCTGCATACAGTATATATGTTTTTCTCCTTGCCATCGCCACCTCCGGGCTTCCTACCGGCATAGCGACCATGGTGTCACGTTCTCTGGCGCTGGAAAAATATAAAGACGTTCCGAGAATAATGAAGATCGCCGCACTGATCTTCATTCCTCTTGGAATTTGCCTTGCGCTTCTCGGTTTCGTTTTTGCAATGCCTCTTGCCGAGGCGATGAACAGTAAGGAGGCATATTGGTCTGTTGCCGCCGTAATGCCTGCTATCATTTGTATTTGCGTTGTTTCTGTCTTTAAGGGCTTTTTTCAGGGATACAGAAATATGACGCCCACGGCGGTCTCAAACCTTATAGAGGCTATAGTGAAGCTTATAGCGGGATATGGCATAGCATTCTTTCTCTATAACCGAGGATATCCGCTCGAACAGGTCGTTGGCGGAGCAGTTCTCGGCGTTTCCGTAAGTACGATGGCAGCGATGATTTTTATGTCGTCAAGGTATCTTTTCAGAAGCAAAAACTACCGTCTGCCTGCGAAGGAATCTCTATCATCCGAAGAAACTCCGGTAAAAAAGCTTACACGCGATTTCCTGATCATTTCTTTGCCGCTTATCGTCAGCTCCGTTACCGCAAATCTTATGAGCCTTGTTGATGCATTTGTGGTAATGAACAGGCTTAAAGTATATCTGTCTGTCGAAGAATCAAAACTGCTGTGGGGCTCTTACGGCAATATGGCGCTTACGATCTTTAATCTTCCGTCATTTCTTATCACGGCAATAGGTATGAGCCTTATTCCGGCGATAGCCGCTGCACATGCAAAAAAGGACAGACAAAGTATCCTTAAAACATCAAACGATACATTGAGATTTTCGGCGATCCTCGCTTTTGGCAGCGCATTCGGTCTGAATGCCGTGTCAGAACCCGTTCTCAGGCTGTTTTATCCCGGTGATCCTGCAGGTGTGGAAGCGGCAACTCCGCTGCTTCAGATCATTTCTTTTGCGCTCATTTCTGTAGGACTTACCAACATCACCGCGTCCATTCTTCAGGCCGTAGGCAAAACGTATCTGCCTGTAATATCCGTAGCTGCGGGAGCGGCGATCAAAACAGTCAGTACTCTTATTCTCGTCAGCATTCCCGAAGTAAATGTCCTCGGAGCTCCGATAGCTACTAATATAGCATATCCCGTTATGCTTATTATGAACATCTTCTTTATCAAAAAAAATCTCGGTTTTTTACCCGAATGGAAGAACGTTATTTTCAAACCTCTTGCGTCAGGACTCGTATGCTGGGGAGCAGCAAAGCTCTTTTTGTTCCTGTTTGAGAAAATTTTACCGTCTAAAATCGCACTTTTCCCCGCAATTATATGTGCAATATTAGCATATTTTATCTTTATGATGGTTATAAATTTGGTAAGTTTTAATGAATTTAGAGATTTTTTGTTAAAAAAACGAAATAATGCTTGAAAAATTCACCGAAAAGGTGTAAAATAGTATCAGAAATATAAATATATAAAACAGTTTTTGGAGGCACTAAAATGAATAAAAACGTAATTGTTTACGACGTTGCAGAAAAAACAGGTCTTTCTAAGAAACAAACTGCGGAAGTTATCGACGCTTTTATCGAAAGTATTACAAATGCTCTTAAAGCAGGCGATAAAGTTCAGCTCGTTGGCTTCGGATGCTTTGAAGTTCGTGAAAGAGCTGCCAGAGAAGGCAGAAACCCCCAGAAGCCCGAAGAAAAGATCGCTATCCCTGCAACCAAAGTTCCTGTATTCAAAGCAGGCAAGGTTCTTCGCGAAGAGATCAAATAATTTACAGTGCGGCTCGATAAATTTCTTAAGGTTTCCCGCCTTATAAAAAGGCGCACGGTCGCAAATGAAGCATGCTCCGGTTCACACGTCACTGTGAACGGTAAAACTGCAAAGCCGGCATACGATTTGAAAGTCGGCGACATTATAGAGCTCTATCTGGGCGGCAAGACATCGAAATTCGAAGTCCTGTCTCTTTCGGAACATGTTTCAAAGGAAAATGCATCACAAATGTATCGTGCATTATCCGAATAACAAATATCTTCATAAAATGCTCTGCGCTTTTTGCAGAGCATTTTAAATTACCGATTATAGACGCTTTAATATTGTCAAGTCAAATGTATTGTCAAAAAAAGTTCGCAAATAAAGTAAAAAAGTCAAAGTAAAGTATTGAAATAAAGCCAAAAATATGATATAATAGTAAAAGACGATAAAGAAGGATGGGGGATTATGTCCAAAACAAGCATGTTTATACGACTCTTGCTGTTTGTTATTGCGGCAGCATCTGTCATCAGTCTTATTTTTATGCAGCTTGATATTTCCGATAAAGAAAAAGAAATCGCTCTTGTGACTGAGCGGATCAAAGAACAGAAGATTAGAAACAGCGAGCTTGCAGATCTTCTTTCTGACGGAAATGAAGATGATTTTTATCGCACGATTGCCGAGGATAATCTCGGATTCGGCCAAAATGATGAAAAAATTTATAAAGATATATCTGGCAACTGATTACAGGAGGGTTATTTTGCATGGCCATTGATGTCGGACATATTTATGTCGGCACTGTTACCGCGCTTTCTAAATTCGGAGCATTTGTTAAACTTCCCGGAGGCAAAAGCGGAATGGTGCATATATCAGAGGTTTCCGCAGACTATGTCAAAGATTTAAGCGATCATCTTTCCGAAGGCAGCGAAGTTCGTGTAAAAGTTATTTCCATTGATGAAAAGGGCAGAATAAATCTTTCAATCAAAAAAGCCCTTGAAGAAGAAGCCGCTTCAGCAAAAAAAGCTGTTTCGTTTGAAGATATGCTCTCTAAATTCAAGCAGGAAAGCGACGATAAATTCGCGGATTTTAAAATGAGCAAAGAAAACCGCCGCAATGAGTATGCAAGACGAAGAAAATAGTCATCAAACAATCGAATCTCCGTTTATTCGGAGATTTTTTTTATCGATTTTTCGCGTCCCCGATCTGATATTGCTATCTTTTATCTCTATTTGAACAAATATTACTATTTGCGACACATTTATGTTGTATCATAACATAAAACTCATTTGAAACGGAGAATCATTAAATGCTGATGTGCCCTGTCTGCGGCAAACTCTTTGCCGAAAAAGCCGCCTACTGTGATCAGTGCGGCTGGATTTTTGACAACGATATCACCGCTCTTTCCGATCCTCTCAGCGTTAACGCTGACGATATCCGCGCATATGACCTCCGCGTCTATGAATCAAGAATGAAGTATCACAATCATATCAACGACAACATGATCGCCGTTTTTGCAAAAAAGTTTAATGACGATCAACTAAATGAAGCGTCTAACGACCTTGTAGCCGAAATATTCAACAGCGTTTCTCCAATGCTCGGCGACGTAATTATTAAAAGGCTTGACGATGCAAAAAAACGTTCAATCCTTGCAGAATCCGACGACAGATTTTTATCAATAAAAAACGAGATCGATAATTATTTTACCGAAACTGAATCCGTTATTAAAGATATGAACGGAAATACCGTCAATGACGGTCTGTTTTTCCGTGCAGACGACCTGACTTTTTTTGCAAATGAAAACGACCGTGGCTGCCTTTACAAAATGTATCCCGATTCAGGCGCAGTAAAAAGGATATGTTACGACGAATGTTTTTCTGTTTACGCATACGGAAATTACATTTATTACTGCAATCTCGCTGATAACTGCCGGATCTACAGAATAAGAAGAGACGGCACCGCCAGAAAAGTTCTGAATAACGATATCTCCTGTTATATTACCGTCAGAGATAATTATATATATTATTCAAGCCGAAGCGACAGATACGGGCTTTACAGAATGTCTGTAGACGGTACCGGTCGTAAACGACTCATAGCAGACGGAGCAAGGGATATATATATCGTCGGAAATAAGATCTATTTTCAGAATTACAGTCAGAAAGACAGAATATATTCTGTCAATACAGACGGCACTGAAGAAACACAGATAAACAACGACGATTCGTCATTTCTGAATTATAATAACGGAAAACTTTATTACTGCAATGCTTCCGATAAAAACTCAATTTATGTTATGAATACAGACGGCAGCGAAAAAATGAAGATCTGTGACGACAGCTGTTATTATCTCAATGTGTCGGGCGATTATATCTTTTACAGCAACCATACTGACGGCAACAGACTGTATCGTATAAATAAAGACGGCACCGGCAAAACAGCCCTCAACAGAGACGACACTTCGTATATTAATGTTGTAGATGACTGGGTCTACTATAAAAACCGTAAAGATAAAAACCGTATCTATAAAGTCAGATCAGATGGCTCTCATTGGCAGAGAATGGAATGACGAATTTGTAATATTTTGCTTGATTTTATAAAAATCGCAATATTTTACAAAGCATGACAAAATATTGTATTGACTTTTGCCCGGATGTGTTGTATAATCAATCAGAATTTAAAAAGAGGTGCATATTATGAGCATTCTTAATGATATCAAAGAAAATCTTATAAAAGGTAAAGCAAAAATAGTTGTTGAGCTTGTCAATCAGGCGCTCAATGAAAATATCGGAGCTAAACAGATACTTGAAGAAGGTCTTCTTGCCGGAATGAACGTTATCGGTGAAAAATTCCAGAAAAATGAAGTTTATGTTCCTGAAGTTCTTGTTGCGGCAAGAGCTATGAGCAAAGGTACCGAAGTTCTTAAACCTTATCTTGCAGCTTCCGGCGTTGAACCGATCGGCAAAGTATGTATCGGCACTGTCAGAGGCGACCTTCACGATATAGGTAAAAACCTTGTTAAAATGATGCTTGAAGGTAAGGGTTTTGAGGTTATCGACCTCGGCACAGATGTTGCTCCCGAAACGTTTGTAGAAACTGCAAAGAATGAGGGCTGCCAGATCATATGCTGTTCTGCTCTT
>JAEEJJ010000199.1 GCA_016281805.1 Clostridiales bacterium | reverse complement strand
TTTTTGAAAAATCCTCTCAATTTCCTATTGGTAGGAAAAAAATCAAAATGGACCAAAGATTTTTCGAAATTATCAAATTGTTTACATTTGTGCCTCCACTTTTTTATTGGTACGGAAATCGTGCAAACTACAAAAACTTTTTTCTCTCACTATTACTACTCGTACAAAAAATTCGATTTGCGCGATATTTTTACTCTCACTACTCTAATGGCCAAAAAATCGACATGGGTGGTCACGCTTTTTCGCTCTTTTTACAAAACGTTTACAATCACCCCTCACTTTCTTATTGGCACGAAAAATAACAAAACTGCAACACGCTCTCTCTACTTTTTTATTGGCACGCAATAATCAAAAACTGGCGAAACTTTTTTACACAAACACAAAAATCCCTTCCAAGCGTAAGCAGGAAGGGACTCGCAGTACCGTATGAAGCGTGTCAGCGGAAACAAAAAACACCGCATGACAATAAAACAGATTGCTCTGTTTCATTCTTCATACGGTGCCTGGGAAGTCTAATCAGAACGATGCCTGATACTCTCAGCCTTTAGGCTGACGTGCAACTCAATGCTGCTCCGCTTACGCGCTACAAAGTTCAGTATTCAATTGTGGGGGTATTATAGCACGACCTTTCGTATTTTGCAATAGGTCAGACGAACATTTTTTCGTTCAGGTGGTCAATTGTCGGTATGTACCGACAATTCAAAAGATTTTTCTGAAAAAGCCGATTATTTACAGTTATCGCCTTGACAAATCGTGTATCATTTGATATAATCAGTTTTGCAATCAATGATATATTTGAGGTGCTGTTATGCAGGCATTGATAAAACAGATCAGAACATATTTGAAGATGAGCCAGACGGAATTTGCGGAGCACATGAACGTGAGGTATCTCACCGTCAACCGTTGGGAAAACGGGCATTCGCTTCCAAATAAGCTGGCGCAATCGAAGATCTATGAGATCTGCAAGGCGGATAACGTTCCGGTATATGATATGACGCTCGAAAGAATCCACCGCATCGCAGACGATACGGCTCTGTCTGACGGTCGCATTTTTCTGTATCACGGCTCTAAATCCGGCATCGACGGAAAGATCGAGCCGAAGAGCCGTCCGCAATGCGATTTCGGCAAGGGCTTTTATATGGGGACAGAAGTGAGTCAGGCGCTCACGCTGATCTGCGATTATGAAAAATCCAAGCTGTATCTGACGTCTGTCGATCTGACCGATCTTCAGGTGGTCGAAGTTCCTGCGGATATTGATTGGGCTATGCTCGTCGCTTATCATCGCGGGAAAATGGAGAAAATAGCCGGTACGCCTTTTTACGAAAAATACCGCAATATCACGCTGAACAAGGATCTTGTCATCGGCAGCATCGCCAACGACAGAATGTTCTACGTGATCGACAACTTTTTCATCGGGAATATCACCGATTCCGCACTTGTGAACAGCCTTGCTGCCCTTCAGCTTGGTAAACAGTACGTCGCTATTTCCGAGAAGGGCTGCGATGCGGTCAAAATCGAGAAAGAGATCGAGATTTCGTGGCTTGAGCGTTTGTTTATCAAAGACGTCGCCGAAGAAAACCGCGCAAAGGGCGTTTCTATGGCAAATGACATTTGCAAGAATTATCGCCGCGAGGGGTTGTTCTTTGACGAACTGCTCGACCAGGCAAGGAACGGAGGAACGTAATGGACGAGCTGAATCTGAAATTATGCGATATACAGGGACGGTTATTCGAGCTTTCCGGTGAGAAATCGATCCCGAGCGCCGCGTTTATACGTGCTTTTATGACTTCCGAGATCGCAAAAGAGCTGGACTCAACCTATAACCGCGCGCAGTGGATGGGCGAGGAATACTTGCTCGAAGAGGTGAAAGCCGTCGCCGGCGACGCGCTTTCCGGCAACGGGGACGTCTTTGCAAAAGATATTCTTTATTGGATCGGATATGTCTATCGCTACTGGCATTTCTACACTGGCGAGGACAGCACGAAAATCATCCGTCAGGCTCCGGTCGATACGATGCGCCGCAATTATATGATATTCCATACAATGGACCCGTCGCTCGCAATCGAGGATCTGAAAGAGATTAACGGGCAGAACTAAAAAAACACCGAATACTGTATAGGAGAACAAACATGATTAAAACCGTTTCACAGTCCACCATAGCAGATATTTTTTCAATTTCGAGCGACAAAATATATAAGATTCCAAAATATCAAAGAGAGTACACTTGGGGAAAAAACGAGTGGGATGCACTCTTTAACGATGTGACCGAGAATGATTTTGGCTATTTTCTCGGATCGTTTATTTGCGTCAACAGTGGATCTCTGAACGGCACTGTGTTAGAAGTGATCGATGGTCAACAACGGTTTTCCACGATAAGCATCCTTCTGTCCGCTCTTTACGAAAAACTCTCCGCATTAAAAAGCACAATGGACGATGATGATAAAAGCGATTTAGTTAATCTGCGTAGCGAGTTGGCAAATAAGAAGCAAAAATTTACTTCATCTGGAGATAAAATTACAGAATACACACAAAGGCTGTTTTTACAGAAGCAGAACTCAAACGATGACGATTATACATATATTCTTTCAAGCAAGGGCATCATCACAAAGCAAATAAACAAGCCGTTGAACTACGGAAACAGGAGAATCGCAAAAGCGTATCGGCATTTTGTTGGGCTAATAGACGAAGAGCTTAAAGAGATAAAAGAAGCTGATCCGCATATTTCCGACGTTGCAGCGCTATTCAGGATTGTCCGTAAATTTGAGGCAGCAGTATTAGTTGGAATTGAGGTTGACACCAATAAAGACGCATATATGCTGTTTGAGTCCTTGAATCATCGCGGAGTTCCGCTTTCGGCGCTTGACCTGATAAAGAACTCGCTCATATCGCAAGCCGAGACAACGTTGGGAACGGAAAATGCATATGAACAGTGGAAAAAGATTCTTTCTTTGGTGGGGCAGGACGATTATTCAACGCAAGAAAGATTCTTTAGGCAGTATTATAATGCGTTCAGGGACGAATTAAACGCTCCATATGAATCGTCAGACAAGAAATACTATTTAGGATATCTCGCCACCAGAACGACGCTCCTCGATATATACGAAAAAATGATAAAAAGCGATTATCGCCGCATGCTCGACGATTTGTCGATAAAAGCGGGTAAATACGCTATCATTATAAACAATACGGATACAGAATTTGTCTATACTCCAAGTTTGCAGAATCTGGAAAGAATATCCGGCGCGCCGTCGTATATATTGCTTGTCTATTTGCTGTCATATCAGCAACAGTTAGAATTAACCGACGAACAGCTCAAGCAAATAATCGATACTCTGATAGTCTTCTTCGTTCGCAGAAACCTGACCGACGTTCCTAATACGCGCAAATTAACGCAGTTGTTCATCGATATCATAGCGAAAATAAAGGTCAAAAAGGGCATCGACGTTGTAAATTGCGTAAAAGAAGATCTTCTTGCAGTATCGGCGTCGGATACTATGTTTGAAGAAAAACTCAGAGGTCCGATTTATGATGACAATCCGGAAGCAACGCGATTTGTTCTGTGTGCCATCGAGGAAGCTCATCAGACAAAAGAGATTTATTCGGATTTGTGGTCCAGAGATAGCAGCAATAAGTATATATGGACGATTGAACATATTTTCCCCGAAGGAGAAAATGTTCCGGATGAATGGGTGACGATGATAGCTGACGGCGATAAGGAAAAAGCAAAACGCTTGCGCGCAGAATATACGCATACCCTCGGCAATCTTACAATTACCGCATATAATCAAAGTTTGTCCAATATGTCTTTTGAAAAGAAAAAGAACAGAAAATCAAAGGACGGAAACAAAGAAAACGGTTATCGGAACGGTTTATATCTTAACAGCGATGTTGTTACTGAAGACGAATGGACAGTTGAGAAAATCAAAAACAGAACCGATAAGATCGTAAGAATATTGCTTGAAATGTTTGCTTGGTAATATTTCGGGATTTGTTGTCAAAACAGAGAGGTTTTGCAGCATCGGACTCGAAATAGTAGTAAGCATAATACCCTGTGGGGGTTCGAATTGAAGAAGAAAGGAAAAGAAAAATGGCAGACAATCGCGATTTATCAAACGCCAAAAACGCAAAAAAAGATGAGTTTTACACGCAGCTTACAGATATTGAAAAAGAATTGCGGCACTATAAAAATCATTTTAATGGAAAAACAATACTATGTAATTGTGATGACCCATTCGAAAGCAATTTTTTCAAATACTTCGTTTTGAACTTTAATCGTCTTGGGCTGAAAAAACTGATAGCTACATGTTACAGCGGCTCTCCGATTGCTAATCAACAGATTTCGCTTTTTGATATTCTTGGTGAAGGAGAGGAAAATGAAAACAAGCCTTATAAGGCTATAGTTACAACTGTTTATGACAAAACCGGCGATGGTGGAGTTGATATGCTTGATATCGCAGAGCTTTTCAAATCAGGAGAAAATGAACTGTCAGAACTACAAGGAAATGGGGATTTTCGTTCTTCTGAATGCTTAAAGCTTATGGATGAATCTGATATCGTCGTTACAAATCCACCGTTTAGCTTGTTCAAAGAATATGTTTCGGTTCTTATGGCACATAATAAGAAGTTTGTTATAATCGGTAATTTGAATGCAGTAACGTATAAAGAGATTTTCCCGCTATTAAAGGATAATTTGTTATGGATCGGTCCAAGCATTCATTCAGGCGACAGAAAATTCTATGTTCCCGACGATTATCCGTTAAATGCAGCCGGATGCGGTGTTGACGAAGATGGAAAAAGGTTTATCCGCGTAAAAGGCGTACGGTGGTACACTAATCTTGATATTAAGCAGCGCCATGAGAGCCTGATACTCGTTAAACACTACAATCCGCAATTATACCCACGGTATGAAACCTTTGATGCAATTGATGTAGATTCCGTTTCTTCAATCCCTTGCGATTATTCTGGAATTATGGGAGTGCCAAAGAATTTTATAGATGTTTATAATCCCGATCAATTTGAAATTCTTGGATATGAGAGAGAAGATGAAAATATTCATGTTGGTATTCAGACAATGCCGGAAGAATTCTTAGCTACATATCGCAAGCAAGGTGGTACGGGACACTATACAAAAGGAATGAAAATGCTTTGCTATTACGATGAAAATGGAAAGGCAAAAATCCCGTTTTCGAGGATTCTTGTTCGCAACAAACACCCTGAGGAGGCAAAATCATGATAATTGAAGAAAGAAAAGTTACCGTTGGAGAAGTATGCGAAGGATATTTTAATGACGCAGAGGAAGGCGTGACGGGTTATAATGACCGTTTGGACATTCGCCCGAAATATCAGCGCGAGTTTGTCTATAAGGACGCTCAGCGTGACGAGGTTATTCGTACCGTTTTGAAAGGGTTGCCTTTGAACGTCATTTACTGGTGCAAAATCGGCGAGGACAATTATGAGGTTCTTGACGGTCAGCAGCGAACAATATCTCTTTGTGAATACGTTGATGGCTCTTTCTCCGTTGATGACAAGTATTTTTATAACCTTCCAGCCGATCAAAAGAAAAAGATACTCGACTATCCGCTTTTCGTTTATGTGTGCGATGGAACGGATTCTGAAAAACTGGATTGGTTTCGCATCATCAATATTGCCGGTGAACAATTAACAGATCAGGAATTGAGAAATGCTGTTTATGCCGGATCGTGGACATCAGACGCAAAGCGCTATTTTTCAAAGACCGGATGTGCCGCCGATACATTGGCTGGAGACTATCTGAAAGGAAGTTCAATCCGTCAAGAATATCTTGAAACCGCTATTTCGTGGATTGCCGATTCTACCAAAGATACTATTGAAGGGTATATGGCAAAACATCAGTTTGATCCGTCCGCCATCCAGCTTTGGAATTATTTCCGATCAGTTATCGATTGGGTGCAGGCAATTTTCCCGAAAACCCGCAAGGAAATGAAGGGATTGCCTTGGGGAATACTGTATAACGACCACGGTCAAAGAACAGATCTTGATCCAAAAAAGTTTGAATTAGAGATTCAGCGGTTGCTTGGAGATGAAGACGTCACGCGCAAGAGTGGCATATATGAGTATCTATTAACCGGCGATGAGCGAAAATTGAGTATTCGTGCGTTCGACCGCCGCGACGCACTTGCAGCCTATGAGCGTCAAGGACACAAATGCGCGTATTGTGGCGAAAAGTTCGAGTTTGAAGAAATGCACGCTGATCATATTACCGCTTGGAGCAAAGGCGGACATACCACACCCGAGAATTGTCAGATGCTTTGCAGAGACTGCAATCTGAAAAAGGGAGCACAGTAATTAGATATAACAAAAATGGCAGCGGTCCCAAAAACCGTTGCCATCCGTTATTCGATTTCCTGTTCCAGATTTATAAATTCGGGCGTGTTAAAGAACTCGTGCAGCGGCATATTCAAACCGTCGCAGATGATTTTGATCGTAGCGAGCTTTGGATT
>JAEEJJ010000198.1 GCA_016281805.1 Clostridiales bacterium | reverse complement strand
CTCTTTTGTCATTTTTTCTTCTATTCCTTCCCTTTCAGTATTTCAGCGAGACTGTATTTTCTTATGCACCATGCGGTGACGGCAACTGTTACGGCGATGAAAAGAACCGTGAAAATCATTATCATTAAATACATTGAAGAGCTGTGCATATATGGTATATTTCTGTTTATAAATCTTAATATCGGTATATCGAGAAAGTTTAAAATAAACGGAATATGAGCTATCGCCAGAGCGATTATTATCTGCATAAGCATTTCTATTGCGGAAAAAATATATATATCTTTCTTCGTTGCGCCGACAGTCATATGAACGGTATATGAGCGTATATTCGTTTTGAATTTGTTTACGGTAGAAACGATTATTCCCGAAACGGAGAAGATAAGAAGAATTATCGCTATAATAATAAAACTGTCGTTTCGTGCAGAGACTACTTCGTCAAGTATTGCACGCGCGTTATTGGAAGAATCGAGAAGATCATAGTATTTATCTATAAAAAGCCCTTTGAGTTTCTGATTTATTATATCTGCATATTCATCTGTTTTGCCTTTTCTTATGAGAAATTTCCATTCTATTATCTCCTCTGAAACGCCCCAGTTCCCTTTTTCGGCAATCTCCGGGAAATTGACGCTTATCTGAGGAATATTAGGAACAAATATTTTGTTATCTGTACTGTGTATGCCTCCCGAAGAATTTGCATATGTAACTCCTTTTTCAAGAAATCCGACTATTCTGTATTTTGCAAAATCCTGATCGTAAAGTCCGAGAGTGAATTCGGACGATCCGTCATAGTCTGAAAAATATGTCTGTGAGCCGTCGTCTTCCATACCGAGAATATCGCCTATTTCATAATATTCCATGTAGGAATAACCTGCTATAACGTTAATTATCAAGTCCGGACTTTTTGCATTTCTGATCTCTTCAAAGTCCTCATGGATTATCCCTCTGCCTTTGCAGATAGGAAGATATTCATGTTCAAAAAAAGACTCATCTGCCTGAATAAATGACTGATCAAACAGTTTAGGTAATCCCGGTATCGGAAAACCTCTTAGACTGTTCCTTTCCATGATAAAGTCTTCGTTTTGCATATTGTAAAGATCACAGATAAAGCGATCGGTCTCTATTTCAATACGATTTTTTTCTTCTTTGTTGTTTATGGCAATATAATTCAACTCTTCATTTATAGGAGTATCACCGCTCAAGATACTTTGTATCGGCTGATATATATACATCTGATGATACGTCAAATACGTTTCATTGTTTTTCAGTGACAGCGACAGGTTTTCAGTATCGAAAACGTTTGAGAATACGCCGATAAAAAAGAAAAATGCGGCGAGAAAAAGGATAGTGATAATTGTTATATACAGGCGTTTTGAAAGATTGTTGAAGGGTTCGAAAAGATATAGGTATAATTTATTCATATCGATTTTTTTATTCCTTCCCTTTCAGTATTTCAGCAAGACTGTATTTTTTTATGCACCAGGCGGTGACGGCAACTGTTACGGCGATAAAAAGAACCGTGAAAATCATTATCATTATATACATTGAGGAGCTGTGCATATACGGTATGTTTCTGTTTATAAATCTCAATACCGGTATATCAACAAAGCTGAGAATAAACGGAATATGCGCTATCGCAAGCGCGATTATTATCTGCATAAGCATTTCTATTGCGGAAAAGGCATATATATCTTTATTTGTCGCTCCGACAGTCATATGAACGGTATATGAGCGTATATTCGTTTTGAATTTGTTTACGGTAGAAACGATTATTCCGGAAACAGAAAAGATAAGAAGAATGATCGCTATTATAATAAAGCTGTCGTTTCGTGCGGCAACTATCTGGTCAAGAATTGCGCGGGTGTTGTTGGAGGAGTCAAGCAAATCCACGTATTTATCTATAAAAAGTCCGTTAAGTTTCTGATTTATTATGTCTGCGTATTCGTCTGTTTTGTCTTTTCTTATGAGAAATTTCCATGTCGGGAGTTCTTCGACAATCAAGTAACCGGATTCTGCAATTTCAGGGAAATTAACACTTAACTGTGGTAAGTTGGGAACGAAAATCCGATTATCTGTTTTTACTATCGCACCAGATGGATTTGATACAGTAACCCCCTGTTCTATAAATCCGACGATTCTGTATTTTGCGAAATCCTGATCGAAAAGACCGAGAGTGTATTCTGTCGATCCGTCATAGTCTGAAAAATACTCCTGCATCCCATCATCTTCCATACCGAGAATATCGCCTATTTCATAATAATCCATATATGAATATCCTGCGATAACATTTATTATCAGATCAGGACTTTTTGCGTTACGTATTTCATCAAAATCTTCATGCGTTATTCCTCTGCCCTTGCAGATAGGAAGATATTCATATGTGAAGAATGATTCATTTGCTTGAACAAAACCGCTGTCACGCGACTTTGGCATACCCGGTACAGGAAGAGACCTGAGCATACATCTTTCCATAATAAAGTCGTCATTTTGCATTGTGTAAAGATCACACAGAAAACGGTCTGTTTCTATTTCGATTCGTATTCTTTCCTTATTATCGTTCGCAGAAAGATATTGAAGTGCTTGTTGAATATGTTCTATATCATGATTAAAAACTCTTTCTAGTGATTCACCAATATACATCTGGTGATATGTCAGATAAGTTTCGTTGTTTTTCAGGGACAGTGAAAGGTTTTCGGTATCGAAAACGTTTGAGAATACACCAATAAAAAAGAAAAATGCGGCGAGGAAAAGGATAGTGATAATTGTTATATACAGCCGCTTTGAAAGATTGTTGAAGGGCTCGAAAAGGTATAAGTATATTTGATTCATTTTTTTCCTCATGTTCAAGAATGCGGGGATATGCCCGATCGCCGCATATCCCGATAACCGGAAACAGTTGCCTTAGGTTCCAGGTTGCCAGACTTCGTAATAGTTGAGATGATCGTCAGCATGGTTGCCTATATAAATCGTAGCAGAGGTAGCAGAATGGAGGGCATGGTAGTTGCCATATTCAGTCAGAGAGTCCCATATAGACCATACTGTTGCAACTGCTCTATGCTTCTGCGGTTCGCCAGCGCTTGTGGCGCACTGAGAGGTAATATATGTGTCATTCTCAGTATAATAATATGAATCCTGAATAATGAGTATATTATCAGCCAAAAGCGGAGTTACGGTAATTACTGCAAAAGCCATTATCAGCAATACTGAGATCAATATTTTCTTGATCTTCATTTGAGTATCCTCCTTCCTTCGAAATTCGAAAACGCCGTCAAAGTCTTCACGGATTATTTGCCGGCTCGATTTCCGTTTCATTTTGCCGGCGTAAAACGGGATCGTTATGATCCGAAAAATGGGTTGACTTTATTTTCCGAATATAGTATACTATGAAAAAGGACGAAACGCAACTACAACTTTTCGCAAAAGTGTAGTACTACTACACTTTTTATAAAAGATGTAGCGTTTGACGATAATATGGAGGGAAAAATGCACAAGAAAATCACAAAAGTATGGATTAAAACAGAAAATCGCATTAAAAGTGCTGTAATTGAACTGTTAAACGAAATTCCCGCAGAGGGAATGAATGTCAAAAACATCTGTACTAAAGCTAATATCCCGCGCTCAACTTTTTATTCACATTTTGCAAATACTTCCGAACTTTTTACAGCAATAAGAAATGATAATCTTGAACAGATCAAGAAAAAGTATGTTGACAACAGAACCATTGCAACAGGCCCGAAGTTTTTTATTCCCCTGCTTATTCATATCAGGGAAAATAAAAATTTATTTAAAGTTGTGTTATCGACATTCCACTATGATTATACGAAACAGCTTTCCGGTGATATGATTATTGACTATTTTAAAAATATTTACAATAGCAGAGCAGCAAAAGAATATCTTATGATGTATTATATTATTATTTTTCATTCATCACTGATTTCATGCTTAAGATTCTGGATAGAAAATGATTGCATAGACCCTGACGAAGAAATTGCTCAGATCATTTATGAATGCATGCCTGATAAGCTGAAGATTTAATAGCTGCAAATAAAACTGAAACATAGATTTAAAAAAATAGAGTTTGTGGATATCACAACTTGACATTGTGGCTGAAAACACCGCTATATGACAGAAAAAGGTCGACTTTGTTGCTTCTGCGCAATATTCTATCATAGAAAGATACTAATTTCAACCTCAGTCACTATCTTATAGTGGAGTTAATGCGAGCTTATTGGAGAAAATAATGAATAAAATATCCGAATCATTAGCCTCATTATTTCCGTTTCATTATGCTGCGGCGTAAAACGGAAATCGCAATAATCCGAAAAATGGGGTGAGTTTGTTTCTGATTTAAATTTAACATAACTTTACAGGAAAGTCAAGAGACACTATTCAAAAAGTGGCGATATTGACCGTCACTTTATGAAAACTGTCATTTTATGCCATCGCTTTTCGTTCGATTGAAAAGTTTTTTTGACTTTATTACATATTATTCAGAAAACCAATAACACAATCCATATTTTCAAAAGCCGCTTTATCTTTAATGCTAAGGCGGCTTTGGCGGTTTTACTCCGACATTTTTTTTCACTGTTTCATTATCATAAATCGAAAGAATACTTTTTAGGAGGTATTATCAGATATAATACTTTGATTTTTTTATTCCTTCCCTTTCAGTATTTCCGCAAGACTGTATTTTTTTATGCACCAGGCGGTGACGGCAACTGTTACGGCGATAAAAAGAACCGTGAAAATCATTATCATTATATACATTGAGGAACTGTGCATATACGGTATGTTTCTGTTTATAAATCTTAGTATCGGTATATCTATAAAGCTCAGCATAAACGGTATATGCGCTATGGCAAGCGCGATTATTATCTGCATAAGCATTTCTATTGCGGAAAAGGCATATATATCTTTATTCGTTGCACCGACAGTCATATGAACGGTATATGAGCGTATATTCGTTTTGAATTTGTTTACAGTAGAAACGATTATTCCCGAAACGGAGAAAACAAGAAGAATGATCGCTATTATAATAAAGCTGTCGTTTCGTGCGGCAACTACCTGATCGAGAATTGCATAAGATTGACTATATGAGTTGATCAAATCATAATAATTATCTATAAAAAGTCCGTTGAGTTTCTGATTTATAATATCTGCGTATTCGTCTGTTTTACCTTTTCTGATAAGAATTTTCCATTCCGGAATTTCTTCCGCGACCATATAGTTGCCTTTCTCTGCGATTGAAGGGAAATTAATGCTTATCGGAACAATACATGGAATAAAGATCTGATTATCTGTTGTTCTTACAGACCCCGAAGCATTTGCAAACGTTACGCCTTTTTCTATAAATCCGACTATTCTGTATGAAGCGTATTCCTGATCGTAAAGACCAAGAGTGTAGTCTTCAGTCTCTTCATTCAGATATTCATCTGTATAAGGATCGTCTTGTTGACGGATAATATCCCCCACATCGTAGTATTCCATATAGGAATACCCCGCAATAACGTTTATTATGAGTTTTCTGTTTTTTGCATTCCTTATTTCATCAAAGTCTTCCTGCGTTATTCCTCTTCCCTTGCAAATTGGGAGATATTCATGCTCGAAAAACGATTCGTTTACCTGAATACAGTTGCTGTCAAAAAGCTTGGGTAAGCCCGGAAGTTGAAAATCCCTGAAAATGCAGTACTCGATGATAAAATCATCATTCTGCATATTGTATAAGTCGCATATAAAGCGGTCAGTTTCTATTTCAACTCTACGCTTTTCTTCTTTATCGTTTTGGGAGAGAAGATTCATTCCTTCATACAAAGATGGCGCTCCTGCAAACCTGTCTTCAATCGGAGTATCAATATACAACTGCATATATGAAAGAAATGTTTCATTGTTTCTTAAAGACAACGAAAGATTTTCCGTATTAAAAACATTGGAGAATACGCCGATAAAAAAGAAAAAAGCGGAGAGAAAAAGGATAGTTATAATTGTTATATACAGTCGTTTTGAAAGATTGTTGAAGGGTTCGAAAAGGTATAGATATAGTTTATTCATAGATTTTTCTGATCCTTTCCTTTCAATATGCAGTAAAATACTCATTTCCTTGCTGTTATTATATCGTATGGCAGTATTATTGTCAATAGATTTTCCTCAGTTCGTGAAAAATGATACACGAAAAATATTTTTTATGTTTAAAAATCTTGACACCAGCAGATGAGTCTGATATAATTAAAGAAAACTGTTGCCGTATATTCTTCAGCGATCATATGCATACACTCGCTGAGCATAAGAATATTTTCATGAATGACCCTCAAAAAAGGTATAAGAAAGGTAAAAAGTTATGTCTATCATTTATAATGACAAAACAAAAACGTTTATGCTTCATGGCAAAGATCTTTGCTATGCCTTCTGGATAAACGATCTCGGCTATCCGGAACATCTCTATTTCGGCTCGCTCGTCGGAGCAGACGATCTGCGCTTTACCCGCGCATTCGGCGCAACATCGACAGCTGCTACCCCTCCGGGGATAGATAATGTTCCGTCTTATAATGCTTATCCGTCGGAACTCTCGTTCTTCGGCACGGGCGACTACCGTGAACCTGCCGTTCAGATCGTAAATCCTGCCGGAGACAGGCTCTGCGAGCTGCTTTTTGATTCTTACGATATCGTTAAAAAACTGAAGATATCCGGAATGCCTTCCATGGACGGCGGCGATACTCTTGTGATACATCTGAAAGATAAAATAAACGGTTTTGCCGCAGACCTTTACTATACGGTATATGACGACTGTTCCGTAATTGCGAGAAGAGCAGTTTATAAAAACCTCACTTCTGACGATATCCGTCTCGAAAGGGCATATTCTTTCACTCTTGCATTGCCGGACAGAAATTATGAAATGCTTTCGCTTTACGGCGTTTGGGCAAAAGAAAGACATATCGACCGTATTCCCGTTCATCACGGCGTTGTTTCAATTGATTCGAAACGCACATCATCTTCCGCAACGCTCAATCCGTTTATTGCGATGCTTCGCCCCGATACTACCGAAACACACGGAGAGGCGATAGGCGTAAACCTTGTATACAGTTCGTCATACGTTCTCAAGGCCGAGGTCAATCCCGACGGAACGACTCAGCTGACAGGCGGAATAAACGATTTTGATTTCAACTGGCGCCTTGCGCCCGGTGAAGAGTTTGAAACACCTGAGGTCGTTATTGCATGGTCCGCTGACGGAATAGGGGGTATGAGCCGCGCTTTCCACGACGCGTACCGCGAACATCTTATAAATAAAAAATACGTCAAAGCATCTCGTCCGCTGCTTATCAACAACTGGGAAGCCACGTATTTCAATTTTGACGTTCCGAAGCTCTGCGCCATTGCAGATGCGGTCAACGGTCTCGGAATAGACACACTTGTTTTGGACGACGGTTGGTTCGGCAAACGAGATAACGACAGTTCCGGTCTAGGCGACTGGGTAGTAAACGACAAAAAACTTGTCGGCGGTATAAAGGCGGTCATCGATCATGTTCATTCGCTCGGCATGAAATTCGGTCTCTGGTTCGAACCCGAAATGGTAAGTGAAGATTCCGATCTTTTCCGCGCTCATCCAGATTGGGCGATAGGTGTTCCGAACAGAAAACGCTGCTACAGCCGTCATCAGTTCATGCTCGACCTCACGCGCAAAGATGTCCGCGATTATATCGTTAAGGCTGTAAGCGATATTATAGAGCAGAATAATGTGGACTATGTTAAATGGGATTACAACCGCAACGTTACCGAATCGTGGTCTTACTGCCTTGAACCCGAAAGACAGATGGAATTTGCTCACCGCTACGCTCTCGGTCTTTACGATATCTGCGAGCGTATAGTAAACGGCCATCCCGATATATTCTTTGAAGGCTGTTCCGCAGGCGGCGCGCGCTTTGATCCCGCAATAATGCATTATTTCCCGCAAATCTGGACGAGTGACGACAGTGACGCCGAGGAAAGAACAAAAATACAATACGGCACATCGATCGTATATCCTCTTTCCGTAATGTCATGCCACGTTTCGGTATGCCCGAATCATCAGACCGGACATACAACGCCGTTTGACACGCGCGCTGTCATCGCTCACCTCGGTGCTACCGGCTACGAGCTTGACACAACAAAGTTTACGGACGAAGAAAAGGCTGCCGTAAAGCTTCAGACGGAGGAATACCATAAGATCGAGGATATCGTTCTTGAAGGCGATCTTTACCGTATAGACAGTCCTTTCGATTCAGAATTCTTTACAGAGGCAGTAGTAACAAAAGATAAATCAAGGGCGGAACTTATCTGCTACAGAAGATTTGCTTCCGTAAACAACGAAATAAAACGCGTTAAAATGGCAGGACTTGATCCGAATGCAGAATATCTGCTTGAAGAAAAAGGATTGATGGCAAAAGGAAGCACATTTATGAATGTTGGTTTTGCGCCGTCTTATCCTCATTCGGATTTCGCCGCCGTAAAATATCATTTCACAAAACTGTAATGTAGAAGCACTTTACAGACATATCCGAAATCAAGTTTTAGATGATCTGAAAGGAATATATCAATGGATTTTGAAAAACTTGCCGCCGAACGGTATTCCGAACGGTTTTTTGACTCCCGTCCCGTTGAACAGGAGAAAATAGATAAAATACTTTCCGTCGGAAGACTTGCTCCAACGGCATGCAACTATCAGCCTCAGCGTATATATGTGATGCAGAGCGAAGAAGCGCTGAAAAAAGTAAGAAGCATTCGTGTTTCGCATTTCAATGCGCCTCTGATGATGCTCATTTGTTACGATGCGGCTGCCGCGTGGCGCAATCCGCGCGATAAAATGTATGACAGCTACTGTTCAGGCGAGCAGGACGCGACTATCGTTGCCGCAACTATGATGTATGAGGCGCAGGAGCTTGGCGTTCACACCGTATGGCTTCGCGGATTTAACAGCAGCGAGGTGAAAGAGGCTTTTTCTCTGCCCGAAAACATAATTCCCGTTATGATGTTTGCTATGGGCTATCCCGCAAACAACAGTGCGCCTAATCCATGGCATTTTATGAGAAAACCGCTTGACGAAACAGTAACTGTGCTTTGATCGAAGCAAAAACTTCATAAACAGTTTTTTAAAATTGCATATAAATACAGCAAAACGGGACGATAAAGCTTTCGTCCTGTTTTGCTGTTTTGAAGAATATTTACATATCACAAATTTACAATGCGCTTCCGAGTATTTCTTTTACAACTTTGTCGGGATTTTCAAGGTTTTCGGCTCTCAGTCCGATAAGAGTGGGCAAAAAACCGCGCGCCGAGTCGGTTTCGAATGTTTTTTTCATCTCTTCCGGATCTCCCACATGCGGATGATATCCTATAATGCGGCAGATATCGCCGTAAAGCATTTTGTTCACGGCACAAAGCTTATCAGGTGTAACGCAGGCTTCATTTTCGCCGTTTTGCGGACTGAATCTATGTCCCTGCGCAAAATACTGTCCCTGCACGATGACCTCGTTCAGTCCCTCGCCGCCAACGCTTTCAACGCCGTTTATTTCGGCGATCTCTTTGAGCAGTTTAACAACTCCTTCGCCTACGGTGAGATTGTTAACGTATTCTGTATCAAGATTGAAAACGCCGTGGGTAACATCAATAAAAACGGTGTCTGTGCCAAGGGTGTCTACCGCCTTGCTGATGTTTTTTTCAAGCATATGCCGCCACATTGCGTGACCGGGATGTATTTTCGTCATAACGTTATACTGACGTGACGAGCATAGCGTAAGATTGTCTTCCGGAACCGGATACCACACCTTGTCATACGCCCAGCCCATACCGCGCCGCGTTTCGGGATCGTGATATCTGAAATCGCGCACAAGCTCAAAATCTTTTCTTGAAGGGTCTATTTCAAACGCGTTGAAGTGCGGACAGACATGATATCCGTATTCGGCGGCTTCCCTGAAAAACGCAACTGCCTCTTTAGACGGCGTGTAGTCGGGATAATTCTGATCGTATCCGTCATTTCTCCATCTGGGCAGATGGATGATCACCTTTTTGGGCTCGATATACTTTTTTAAAAGCGAAAGTATGTTTCTGTCTGTGGGACACCAGCTGTAAGCAAGGCGTATGTCGCGCATCCAGTCAGGCATATTTTTTTCTCTTTCAGAAAGATTCAGCTTTTTACGCAAAAAATCTCTGTATTGCAACACCGGAACAGACCAGTCGCCCTCATAAACGTTTATTCGCCATGCGCAGCCGCCTGCCGAAAGGTTATCGGTTATTGGCCCGCATGTTTCGGTTTCAAGTCCGATCCTGTTGTATTCGTTTTTGTCGCCAACATTAAGCGTTCTGAAAAGATATGAAGAATCTTCCGTGCGGATCCACATTCCGTCATTCAAAGAATGAAAAATAACAAAAGGTGATTCCCATCTGTGAGGGTAATTGAAGCGTGACCCTCTTATCATCGGGTCGTCCATGGCAGCGATGGTGCCCTGAAATAGGGGAGCGACCATTTTTGCGTCGTTTCTGAGCCCTGCGATATCCCATCTTACAGAACGAACGCCCTTCATTGCTGAAAATGCGGAAGGCTCTATTATAAGGTCGCCCGACGCCTCATCTTCGGATACGGAAATAACGCCTGAACCGTTCCACGAATTTATGCAGATATCCGCACGTGTATCGCTTATTATTACGGTTTCCGCTTTTCCGCCGTGTTTTTCCGTGTCAAGGTCTGCTCTGTCGTTTCCTGCATAAACAAGCTGAAGAGGCGCACGGGAAGCATGATTTTTGTCGTCAATATATACTTTCCCCGATGACCGCGCCGCAAGACTTATTATTTTTCCGTCTTTTATCGTCGCTTTCAGAGTTTTGGTTTCAACGTTTATCGTTCCGTCAGAGATTTTGATCATGTTTTACCGTCCGTTCAGCCGCAGAGAAGCAGCGCTGTTGAAGAAATATAATAAATCGTGTTTTTAATAGTGTAAAGGCATTCAGCTTTTCATTAGCTGTTTTCTGATTTTGCATACGGAATCAGAACGGCTTGCTTCAGTCCGTAGCTTTCATATTTAGTAAGATAGCCAAGGTAATTCGTAACAAGGATATTTTCTTTTACTTTACCTCTGTACATCTGTATGTTATTCAGGTTCGAGCTGTATTTTATTTCTATAAAATTCTCTCCGTTACGCAGATATCCGGAAATATCGGCTTTCGGAACATTCATGTTTACCGGCTCGGTCTCAACGCCGTTTATGAAAACGCGAATGCTCTGAGTTATACTTCCGAAATCAATTATCGCGCCGTTTGCAACCTCGCCGCTTTCCGTTTTTCCGTTCCAGTAAAACGATGACTTATAAATTCCCGTTCCCGAAACATTACGTCCGATTTCATCTATGTTGTCCCATGTTGTAAGGGAGTTGAGCTTTACATGTATATTTCTTTTATCCGTTTTTACGGCATATTCGGTCGTATGAAGACCGAACAGAAATTCGGTTCTTTCTTCTGTTTCTTCCGAGGGTGACCATGATTCAACGGTAAGATCCCAGCCTGTTATTTCTTTCGGGTAATAGTATTTTACCGATGGTTCATTGCATTTTTCTGTCTCAAAGTCAGCGCAGTTTTTGCATGATTCGAGCGTGTAAAGAGCAACATCTCCATATTGAAGCGTTGATGTAAAATAAGTTTTTCCGTTTTCATAACGGTAATTTCTGATCATTGTTTTGCCTGTCCACGGATCTGTTTCATACGGGATATATCTTCCGTTTGCTGAAAGTTCCGCAGTTACGGTGTTTCCGTGATCATCGGTTTCATCGTCGTGAAGCGATCCGTCACAGTAATTATATGCAAAAACATAAAGATCATCATCAACTCTTCGCGTTTGAGTCAGAAGCTGACGGTTCGGAGAAGAAAATGCGATATACGGCATGATTCCGAGTTTATGGAGCGCATTTATAACGCTGTCTGCATCGGGAACAGAAACGACATTTTCAAGCTTTTTCAGCATTGATAATGTATCTTTCAGTTCGTTTTCGCTGTCGCCGTAATACGGAGACGTTTCTGCTGCGCCTTCAACTATAACAACGGGCAGTCCCTCCTTTGCGAGGGCGTATATTCTTTTTGCCCCGCTTAAAGAAAGGTCCTTATGCCACAAAACAAGCGCTTTATAACCGGCGTTTTCAATTGTTTTCGATACATCGTCAAAAACAGCGCAGTCAAGGAACGACGGACTGAAATAATCATATGTGTATCCGTTATCCTGAAGCACCGTTGACGGGAAAAACATCGTTTTGTGCGTATGCATCCAGTCCATTTTATTGCCGATCACCATGTGCTGACCGTATTTTATATAGATCATACCTATATCAACGCCGGCTTTTCCTTCTCTGAGAAAAGCCTGTATCCTTCCCAGGTGATCGTTGAAAAGCGTGTAATCGGCATATGACGGTTCTCGTGTGCCGAACTTGTAGTAAATATCTTTATAATCTCCGCCTTCATATCCCGGCCATACGGGTAAAGGTCCGAATTTTGAAGCCCATATGTGCCATATGATACGGCTGTATCCCGACGCATAAAGGGCGTATGCTTCCTGCAGATGCCGCTGAAACGTGTAGCTGTAGTTTGAGTTGTCAAGTCCACCTGTTTCGGCTGAAAGGTCTTTATTCATTATATGCGCGCCGCCGCTCCAAAGACGGTACATATCGACCTGATTTCTCTGATTTCTGTTTTCCGCCTCAGGTCTGTCTACAACCGCTATCGGTTCTGAAATTTCAAGGTTCTTGCCGTAAGATATCTGAACTCTGAGCGTTATACCGTGAGAGTTGAGCCACTCGCGGAACGGAGCAAGGAACTCAGTCATATAAAGCTTTGTCTGCACGTCGAAAATATCGTCAAGTATGCGTTTGTTCATCTCGCTGTCTGAAAGGCGATACATACCCTGTAGATCGGAATTATCGTCCCAGTTCCAGATGCTTACTCTTGGCGCTCCCGCGGCAAGGAACATATACGGCAAAATGTTGTAGCCTTTTATCGCATAAAAATCATTTTCAAAATTTTCAGTCCAGTTAGTGATGCCTGCGCCGTGCGAATATTCAAGAGAATCCATAAACAGCTGAACGTCTCCGCGGCGGATCTTCTCATTCAGCTTTTCATCGTTTAGAACATTGTTTTCAAGATACTCTTTGAGCGCTTCTATCCCTCTTTTGTCGAAATAATTGATAGCGTAAGATTTTTCAACGGCAGGTGAGGCTGCCTGAGCTGTTCCCTGCATATAATAATACATAACCGTTCTGTCACCGTCGCACGGCGCTGTCCAGTCAAGGGTGCCGTTGCTTACAAGTTCGGTAATAACTTCGTATTTTTCGCCGTCATATATGTTTTCGCCGCATTTTTTCATGGCAACAGCGCCAACAAACACGGCTTTTTCCCTTAAATGTTCGCTTTTCGGAATAGCCCCGTTCCGTTTTTGTCCTGCTTTGAGCTCTTCCGTAACAAGTACTATGCACTGATTTGTTTTTTGCGAATCGGGATCCAGTCCCGGCACGTTTGAAGTGGACCAGCCTGCTCCCGAAGTGAGCGAAACAGACATACCGAGATCCAGAGCTGTATTCAATATCAGCTTCACATCGTTTTCCCACTGTTTGCTTCCGTAACCGTAGAGCTTTTCGTCAACGTTTCTGTCTGCAAGCTGGCAAAGCTCAACTCCTCCGAAACCTGCCGCATGCATTGCGTGGATTTCTTCAAGAATTGTTTCGTTTGTGTGCATTCCCGACGCCATCCACCAGCGGACATCAGTTCTTGCGCCGATCGAGGGGTGTGCAAATTTTTCGTTAAGTATTTTTTCAAAAGATGATCCGGTATGTTTCATATATTTCTCCGTTTCGGATATAATCTGAAATTTTTTACTGCAGTAAGATTGGAAGCCTGTTATTCGCGGGCAAGTTTGTATATAAGATCATACGCAAAGGCAAGGTCTTCTATTGAGCAGTGGTCCTGAACAAAATGCGTTGTGCAGCAAACCCAGCGTTTGCCTCTCAGAAGACCGAATACGCGGCGTATATCGCACTCCAGCTCCTGCTGACTTACAAGTCCGAGCTTTGTCTGAATACATATTCCGCCCATAATGGCAAATTTATCGCTGTATTTATCAAGATAAAGGTCATACGACATTCCTGCGCTTTCCTGCCACGGATGCACAAGGTCAAGACCGAGAGCTTCTATGCCGTCCGTAACTTTCAATATGCATCCGTCGGAATGCAGCGAGCAGAGGCATCCGCGCGAATGAACATAATCGACGACCTTTTTCATATGCGGGTATATGATCTCCCACCAGAGCTTCGGGTTGAACATCATGTCGTCCTGAGCGCCCCAGTCATCGGAAATATGGACCATATCAAT